>JAKBCO010000075.1 GCA_021807785.1 Pseudomonadota bacterium | reverse complement strand
CCGAACACGCCGACCGCCAGCGCCAGCACCAGGATCGTCTGCGCGTAGCCGAGCCCGACATAGGGCACGATCTTGCCCAGCGCGACCTCGATCGGGCGCACCGGCATCGCCAGCAGATTCTCGAGCGTGCCGGCCTCGCGCTCGCGCGTGATGGCGACCGAGGTCAGCACCAGGGTGGAGATGGTCAGGATCACCGCGATCAGCCCTGGAACGATATTCAGCGCGGTGATCTGTTCGGGGTTGTAGCGGGCATGCAGGATGATCTGGAACGGCGGCGCCGGCGGCGGTCGTGCCCGCAAATCGGGAGGCAGGTCGCGGCTGAGGACGGTGGCATTGAGCGCGCTCAGGGCCGCGGTGGCGCTGCCGATCGCCACCGGGTCGGAGGCATCGGCATCCACCAGGATCTGTGGATGCGCGCCCCGCATCACCTCGCGGGCGAAATTCGGCGGGATCTCGATCACGAACAGCACCTGGCCGCGGCGCAGCGCGGTATCCGCCGCCACGGCATCGCGATATGGGCGCAGATCGAAATACTTGGTGTTGGTGAGGGCGGCGAGCAGATCGCGCTCGTAGATGGAATGATCGGCCGAGACCACCGCGGTCGGCAGGTGACGCGGGTTGGCATTGATGGCGAAGCCGAACAGGAAGAGCTGGATCATCGGCAGGATCAAGGTCAGCCGGATGGTCATCGGGTCGCGCCGCATCTGGCGCCACTCCTTGCCCAGCATCGCGCCGAGGCGGGAGAACGAGAATCCGGTCATTCCGCCTCGCCCTCCTGGGTGTTCAGCATGTGAATGAAGACGTCATCGAGCCGCGGCTCCACCTCACGCCAGACCAGCCCGGGTGCGTCGAGGCCGGCGATCGCCGTCGATAGCGCCGCCCGGTCGAGGCCCGCCACCCGCAGGGCCTGGCCGAAGACGGTCGCCGTCTCGACCCCCGGGGCGGCGCGCAGCGCCCGGACCGCGCGCTCCACCCCCGGCCCGGTCGCCTCGAAGGTCACCAGCCGGGCGTGCGCCACCACCTCGGCCGCGGTGCCCTGCACCACCAGCCGCCCGCCGGCCAGATAGACCACCCGGCCGCAACGTTCCGCCTCGTCCATGTAATGGGTGGAGACCAGCACTGTGATCCCCTCGGCGGCGAGATCATGGATCAGGTCCCAGAACTGGCGGCGGGCGCGGGCATCCACCCCGGCGGTGGGCTCATCCAGCAGCAGCAGCGCAGGGCGGTGCAGCACGCAGGCGGCCAGCGCCATGCGCTGCTTCCAGCCGCCGGAGAGTTCGCCGGCCAGCTGCTGCGCGCGGTCGGCGAGGCTCATGCGGTCCAGAACCGCCGCGATCGCCGTCCGCCGATCCGGGAGTTCGTAGAGGCGGGCGACGAAGTCCAGATTCTCCGTCACCGTCAGATCGGTGTAGAAACTGAATTGCTGGGTCATGTAGCCGACCTGGCGGCGGATCGCGGCGGCCTCGGTCAGCAGGTCGCGGCCGAGGCAGGTGCCGCCGCCGCCGTCGGGGCGCAACAGGCCGCACAGCATCCGGATGGTGGTGGTCTTGCCGGACCCGTTGCCGCCCAGGAAGCCGCAGACCTCGCCGGCGTTCACCCGGAGCGTCAGCCCGTCGATCACCCGCCGCGCGCCGAAGCCCTTGACGAGGTCGTGGACGTCGATGGCCGCCGCGGTCATCGCGCGCCCGCGCCGATGGTGACCGGCTCGCCCGGCTTGAAGCGCAGCGCCTCCGCCGCCGGCGGGGTGGCTTCAATCATGAAGACCAGCTTGGCGCGGCTTTCGGCGCTGTAGATCACCGGCGGCGTATATTCGGATTGCGGGGAGACGAACGAGACGCGCGCGGAGAGGCCCGCCCCGCAACCGTCGCACTGAACGGCGACGCGGGTGCCGTAGCGCAGCCGCGGCAGATCGGCTTCGGGGACGAAGAAGCGGAGGCGGATATTGGCCGGCGGCAGGAGCTGGACCACGGTGGCGCCGGCGCTGGCGGTCTCTCCGGCGTGCAGCGGGGTGTCGGCAACCACGGCGGCGACCGGGGCGGCCACTTGGCGCTGGGCGAGGCTCCAGGCGGCCTCGGCCACCGCGGCCCGGGCCGCCGCCACGGCTGCGCGGTCGGCCTCGATGGCCTCGGCGCGGCCGGTGGGGCGGCGGGCCAGCGCCAGTTGGGCGGCGGCGGCGCGCACCCCGGCCTCGGCCCCGGCGAGGTCGGCTTTTTCCTGGTCCAGCTTCTGGCGGGTGACCGAGCCCGAGCCGACGATGCGGGAGTCGCGCGCCACGTCGCCGGCGATCCGATCGCGCGAGGCGCGGGCCTGGGCCAGCGCGGCGGCGGCGGCGGCGATCTGGTCCGGCCGCTGTGGGGCGAGCAGGTCGGCGAGCTTGGCCTGGGCCTGGGCCAGGCTGGCACGGGCGCCGTCCAGCCCGGCGCGCTGGTCGGTTTCGTCCTGCTCGAACAACGGCGCACCGGGGAGGACGCGCTGCCCGCGGGTGACGAACAGCCGTGTGAGACGCCCGGTTGTGACGGGGGAGACATCGACGTAATCGGCCTCGGCATAGCCGGACCAGGCGGTGGGGCGCGGGGCCTCGGCGCGATAGAACAGGAACAGCCCCGCGCCGCCCAGCACCAGCAGCATCAGCCAGGGTGCGAGGCGCTTCATGGGGCGAGCGCCCGCAGCAGCAGGTCGAGATGGGTGGCGAGGAGGGTCTCGGGCCCCGGGGTCGCCGGGACGTGCCGGCCGATGGAGCCGCGCCAGAGCAGGGCCATGACCAGCGGCGCGACCGCGAGCGGGGCGACGGCGGCGGGATCGATCGGGCGGAACTCGCCGGCCGCGACACCGGCGGCGATGACGCGGGTGAGCAGGGCGAGGCCGCGGGCCACCACCTCCTCGGCGTAGAAGCGGGCGAGGGCGGGGAAATTCCCGGATTCGGCGAGGATCAGGCGGGGGATGGCGGCGGTGGGGGCGTCCATGCGGGCGGCCATGGTGGCGAGCAGATCGCGCAGCCTTGCGGGGGCGGGACCGGAATGGGCGGCGGCGGCCTGTTCCAGTGCCGCGAGGTTGGGGAGGAGGTCCTGGCGGACCAGGGCGCGGAAGAGGTCCTCCTTGGTGGGGAAGTAGAGGTAGATGGTGCCCTTGGCGATGCCGGCGCGCCGGGCGACGTCGTCGAGGCGGGTCGCAGCGAAGCCGCGTTCGGCGAAAAGGGCGAGGGCGGCGGCGCGGATTTCGTCGGGGCGGGCGTCTTTGCGGCGAGTTCGGGGGGTGGACATAAGGAGATATTACTGACTGATTGGTCAGTCAGCAAGGGGAGGATATCGACCCGTGGCTGTCGGGGGACTTGGCGGACAGCTACGCCCCTCCCGGAAAGCCCGCGAAGGGTTATTTTATGAACTCCAAGCCTCGCTCTTCTTGGCCCTGCCGCGCCGGACCAGGACCCGCAGTCGCAGCCCGCTCCGGTCGCCTGTCCGAGGCCGACATTGCCGGGACCTCCGCCGCGCGCGGTATAATCTGCCGGATGATCGGATGCCTTCGCCGACTGGGCGCGATGCTGCTGTTGGCCCTGGCGGGAGCGGCGCCGGCGGTGCCCTATACGCTCCGCCTGGGCAAGGTCGCCGACCCCGCGCTGGCGACGGCGCTCGCCGACAGTTCCGAACTGCGTACCCTGCGCCGCGACGCCCCGGTCGGGCCCTTCGCCCTGCTCGCGCGCGCGCGCGGAGACCTCTCGCGATTCCGTGCCGCCCTCGCGTCGTTCGGCTACTATCAGGGGCAGGCGGAGATCCGCATCGACGGCTTGGCGCTCGCCGCCCCGGGGCTGCTGGCGCGGCTGGACGCGACGCCCGGTCCGGCGCGGGTCACCGTGCGCTTCCACCCCGGCCCGCTCTTCCGCCTGGGGCAGATCCGCATCGCCGGGGCGGTGCCGGCGGACGTGCGGGCCGCCTTGCGGCTGCACCCGGGCGAACCGGCGCGCGCCGGCGCGGTGCTGGACGCAGAGGCGCGGCTCACCGCGGCGCTGCACCGCGACGGCTTCGCGCTGACCCGCGTCGCGCTGCCGCCGGTGCTGCTGCACGCCGCGACCGCGCGCATGGACGTGGTCTTCCGCGTCACCTCGGGGCCGGTGGTGCGCATCGGGGCGCTCCGCTTCACCGGGCTGCGCCGCCTGCACCCGGAGTTCCTGCGCCGGCGGCTGGCCGGCTTCACCGGGCAGGTGCTGACTCCGGCGCGGCTGGCGGCGATGCGGGACTCGCTGCTCGATCTGCCGATCCTCTCCTACGCCCGCGCCGAGCCGGGCACGACGCCGAGCGCCGACGGCCGGCTGCCGCTGACCTTCGCACTGGGCGAACGCGCCCGCCATTCGCTGGATGCCGGGCTCGACTACAGCACCGATATCGGGTTCGGCCTGACCGCCGGCTGGCATGACCGCGACCTGTTCGACGCGGCCCGCCAGCTGGACCTCACCGCCGCGGTGCAGGCCGGGGGAAACGCCGAGATCCAGCCCGGCTACCGTCTCACGGCCCGCTACCGTGCCCCGGACTGGCCGGCGGTCGGACAAACCCTCGAGATCGACGCCGGCGCGGTCCACCAGGCGCTGATCCCCTACACCCAGACCGCGGTGACCGAGGCGGTGCGGCTCGACCGCCGCCTGTCGCGTCACTGGTCACTCAGCGTCGGCTTGGCCGGTGAGCAGGAGACGATTCTCCAGGAAGGAGTCTCGCGTCCCTACTACCTGATCCGGCTGCCGGTTTGGCTGCGCTTCGATGATGCCAACAGCACGCTGAACCCGACCCGCGGGGCCCGGCTCGCCCTGCTGGTGGCGCCGACCCAGTCGCTGCTCGGCCACACCTCGGTATTGATGACCGAGGTGACGGGGGCGACCTATCTGGACCTGGAGGGCGGGGGGCGCGGGGTGCTCGCGCTGCGCGGGCTGGTCGGTACTGCCCTGGGCGCGAGGTCCGCCTTCACCCTGCCGCCCGATCAGCGCTTCTACGCCGGCGGGTCGGGCACCGTGCGGGGCTATCGGTTCCAGTCGCTGGGGCCGCAATTCCCCGACGGCCGCCCGATCGGCGGCACCGAGATCGCCACCGCGGGGGCGGAGTTCCGCCAACGCATCGGCCCGCATTGGGGGTTTTCCCTGTTCGCCGATACCGGGGCGGTGACCGCGGGCGGCGCGCCGCGGTTCGGGCTCGGGCTGGGCGTGGGGGTGGCGTATTACACCGCGATCGGGCCGATCCGCGCGCAGGTGGCGGTGCCGGCGATCAGGATGCCCGGCTCGGGGGCGTTCGAGATCTATCTGGGGGTGGGCCAGGCGTTCTGAGCGTGGGTCAGGCGGTCAGGTCCAGCAACGACCCGCGCGGCAGCGTCTGCCCGGGCGTTGGCGCGGCCGGCACGGTCGGCTTGAACGGAGCCAGGGGCGGCGTCGCCGGCCCCCGCATCGCGGGCACCGGCGGCGTGACCGGGCTCAGACCCGGGACGGCGGTGAAGGCGGCAAGGGAAACCGGAGCGATCATCGCCGCCGAGGATGCGGCCCGACGGTAAACACCAAGTTACCGCCGGGCGTTCCCCCGCGCCCCCTCAGCGGAAGTTGAAGAACAGCCCGAGTCCGCCCAACGGCGGGGGCGGCGGCCCATAGACCACCGGCGGCGGCGGCGGCCCATAACCCCAGGGCGGCGGGGGCGGCGGGCCGTAGCCCACCGGCGGCGGATGGTAATAGCCGGGCCGGCCCCATGGGCCCCGGTGCCAGCGGCGTCCCGGGCCATGGTGCCAGCCTGGGCCACCGCGGCCATGATGCCAGCCCGGACCGCCGGGACCATGGTGCCATCCGTCAGCCCGGGCCGGGGCGACCGCCAGCAGCCCGACCACCGCCGGCAGCAGCACCAGCGCCATCCGCCGCCCCGTGCCCGGCAGCAGCGGGCGCATCAGTGGTGCCCCGCGTGCTTCGCGGCCCGATCCTGGAACATATCATCCACCCGGGACCGCTGCGCCGGGGTCAGCACCGCGTAGAGATGCCGGAACGCCGGCACCAGCCGATCCAGTGCCGCCACATGGACGCGCGCGAAATGGCGGTAGGATTCCAGGATCTGCGGCGCGGTCATGTGATCCACGTCGGCCGAGCGCGCGCGCCAGGCGTGCTGCATCGCCGCCGCGTTCTGGCGCATCACCCCGGCCACCGCGTTCCACTCCGGCAGCTCCGTCTTGGTGATGCCGAGCTTGGCGCGCAGATGGGCAATGCGCGCGTCCACCCGCGCGGTCGGGTTGGGCGGTGGGGCGTGCGGGGCGGGCTGAGCCAGCGCCGGCGCGGCGGCGAGCATCAGGACGGCGGCCAGGATCGGTAGGGTCGGTCGGGGCATTCGGGAGCCTCCATTGTGACGGGCGGCGGATAACGGCAGGAACCGGGTATCGTATCGCTGGCGCGGATATGACGGCGCGGCAACATTCCGCGAGGGCGGCGCACAAGCGCGTGAGACCGGCCATCCGAGGGCACCGGCTGCCTCGCCGGGAGCATGGCACGATCCCCCGATCGGACCAAGCGGCGCGATCCGCCTCGTCCACGGCAGCCAGGGCCGGCCCGCCGGTCAGATCTCGTTGCCGGCGGCATGGCCGGACGCCGTGGCGGCAAGGAGCCCATGCGGCCCGGCACAATCGCCGACCCGCCGGGTGGTGATTCCGGCCGCCCGCAGCGGTTCGACCAACGCATCGGCCGGCACCCGCGGGGTCGCGTAGGTCAGGAGCGCGACGTCATCGACCCGCCCCTCCTCGGTCCCAAGGATACCGCGATACGCGAGCCGGCCGGATTCGATGCCGTCGTCCCATACCGGGGTAGCGAGCACGATGATCTCGATCCGCTGCGCGCGCATCCGCCGCAAAATGCCCTGCCGCGTCACCAGTGGCACCTCGGTGGCGATGGTATCGCGCGGTGTGACGATCACCGTGCGCGCGAAGCGGGCGCGGAGGAATTCGGCCGCCGCATAGACACCCTCGCCATGATCCATGTCGAACAGCACCGCCGTGCCCGGCTGACGGGTCTGGCGGGCGGCCAGCGATGGGATGAGGTCGTGCAGGCCCGCCACCAGGCCGCCGGCGGTGGCCTCGGGCGGCAACCAGGCCGGCGCCAGCATGGTCGCGCCGGTGGCCAGGACCACCGCATCGGGGCGGAGCGCGAGGATATCGCCGATCCCGGCCGCGCCGGCGGCTTCGAACCGCGCGCCCGCCCGCCGCGCCGCGACCGACTGGTAATCATAGATGCTGGTGATCGTCTCCCCACCCGGCAGCAGCGCGCGCAGCCGCGCCTTGCCGCCAACCTCGGCGGAGCCTGGGAAGACCGTCACCGCATGGCCCCGCGCGGCGGCGACCCAGGCGGCTTCGAGCCCGGCGACCCCGGCGCCGACGATCACGACGCGCTTGCCCCGGGCGGCCGGCGCGGGCCGGAAATCCACCTCGTCGGGTTGCGCAACGCGGGGGTTGTTGACACAGGCGATCGGCTGGTGACGGGTCACGATCGTCCCCCAGCAGGTGTTGCAGGACAGGCAGTAGCGGATGTCGTGCGCCCGCCCGCGGGTGGCCTTGGCGAGCCACGCCGGATCCGCCACCAGCGCGCGGCCCAGGCCGACGAGTTCGGCCGCGCCGCCGGCAACGATCGCCTCCGCTTCCGCCGGATCGGTGATGCGGCCGAGTGCCATCAGCGGCACCTCGTTCAGTGCCGGCCGCAACCGGCGGATCAGCGGCAGATACGTCAGGCGTGGCTCGTGCCGGTCCGGCACATGCATTTCGAGCGAGGCCGCATGCGCGCCCTGGGCGAAACAGACATAATCCACCGCCGATGCCGCGGTCAGCGCGGGGGCGATGCGGGCGGCCTCCTCCGGCCCGACACCGCCTGGCACGCCGTCATCACCGGGCAGCTTGAGACCGATGATGAACCCGCGTCCGCATCGGTCCCGGATCGCGCCGATCAACTCGGCGAGCAGGCGGGTGCGCCCCGCCAGGTCGCCGCCATAGGCGTCGCGGCGTCGGTTGGCCCAGGGCGACAGGAACTGATGGAACAGATGGCCATGCGCCGCGGACAGCTCGACGCCGCTGAAGCCGCAGCGCCGCAGTCGCGCGGCGGAGTCGGCGAACGCATCGATCATCCGCACGATCTCGTCGGTGGCGAGCGCGCGCGGCATGGTCCAGCTCAGGTCGTCGGGCAGGGCGGAGGGGCCGACCGCTTCGGGATTGCGCCCCCCTTGATGGTAGCCGCGCCCGCCATCCTGGACCTGGCCGAGCAGGCGGCAGTCATGCGATTCGACCGCCTCGGCCCATCGTTTCAGACCGTCGGTATCGGCATCGTTCCAGACCTGCGGTCGCGGCAGGCCGGCCTGGTGCGGCGCCATGGCGAGCGGCTCCGTCACCGTCATGGCCGCCCCGCCCTGCGCGCGATTCGCGTGATAGCGGATCAGCGCCGGGCTGATCCGTCCGTCCGGTGCCAGCACCGTCGTCATCGAGGCATGCACGACCCGGTTGCGAAGCGTGATGCCGGCCAGCACGATCGGGCTGCAGAGCGCAGGGTAGCCGTCCGCGGCGGTCATGGTCGGTCGCGGGAAAAACCGCATGCCATGATGATCTGAGGATATTTCCCGACCGCCCGTCCGGCATTCGGCACGGTGGCGGCCCGATTGTCGCTCATTGGCGTTCTCCCCTCGCCGGCGCGCGATGCCGCGCACCGACGTTCCGACACGAGTCCACCCAAGCGGGATCAGGATGTCAACCGCGCGACAAAGGTTCCGACGCGCGTGTCTTTGGCTCGTCGCCCGGCGCGTATCGGCAGCGACAGACGGTTACAATCGATCTGAATCGAATGGACCCCGGGCCCATGGGACGAATCGGCGAGGCCGACAGGCTGCCGCCTCAGTCGAAGCCCAGGAACCCCTCCGCCCCCGCGATCGGCGGCGCGGCGGCCAGCCGGGCCAGATCCGGTACCGGCCGCGCGGTGGCCGGATTGCCCGCCAGCGCGCGCTCGAGCGCCGCCGCCGCCGCCAGCACCAGCGCATCGCCTCCGCGCGGCCCGACGATCTGCAAGCCGAACGGCATCCCGTGCCGGTCGGTGCCCACGGGCAACGAGATCGCCGGATGCCCGGCCAGGGTCACTGCATAGGCCAGCGCCAGCCAGTGGAAATAGGTGCGGGTCGCAACGCCGTCGATCTCGGCCGGATAGAGCTCCCGCCACGGCCGCGGCGAGATGGTGATGGCCGGCGTCAGGATCAGGTCATAGCGATCGAAGAACGACTGCCAGCGCCGGTAATACGCGGTCTGCGCGCCCATCGCGCGGGCGACGTCGGCGGCCGAATAGCGCAGGCCCTCCTCGACATTGGCGCGCACGTTGGGGCCGACATCGGCCGGGCGGCTGCGCACCTTGTCCAGATGCGCCGACAGGAAGCTCAGTGCCCGGAGTACTTCGAACGCCTCATCGGCATCGCGGCAATCGGGGGTCGCCTCCTCGGCACGGGCGAACAGCGGGCAGAGCGGCGCGGTGGCCGCGGCAAAGACCGCGCGGATGTGCCGCTCGGTGGGCGCGAAGCCGAAATCCGGGGTCAACGCCACCCTGAGCCCGGCCAGGTCGCAGTCCACCGGGACGGCGAAATCCTCGGCGCGGCGGATGCGCGCGCCGTGGACGGTGGCGGCCAGCGGGTCGGCCGCATCATCGCCCACCATCGCCGAAAGCAGTAGCGCCAGATCCGGCACGCTGCGCGCCATCGGCCCCAGCACCGGCAAGTTCGACCAGCCGAGCCCGCGCTTCTCCGACGGCACCAGCCCCGGCGTCGGGCGGAAACCGACGATGCCGCAGAACGCGGCCGGGTTGCGCAACGATCCGCCGGTGTCGGAGCCGGTGGCGATCGGCACCATTCCGCAGGCCAGCGCCACCGCCGACCCGCCTGAGGAACCAGCGGCCGATTTCGCCGGATCGAACGGATTGCCGGTGACGCCATAGACCGCGTTGCGGGTGTTCGCCCCGGCGCCGAATTCGGGCGTGTTGGTCTTGCCCAGCACGATCGCCCCGGCCCGCCGCAGCACGGCGACGATCCGCTCGTCGTCGGCG
This sequence comes from Pseudomonadota bacterium, assembly GCA_021807785.1. Classification (GTDB taxonomy): domain Bacteria; phylum Pseudomonadota; class Alphaproteobacteria; order Acetobacterales; family Acetobacteraceae; genus JAJZVS01. The sequence continues at coordinate 4,179 of JAKBCO010000075.1, read as the reverse complement.
GGGACATGGTCGCGGTAGATCGGGCTGCCGTAGGTGGTGACCAGGCCTGCGGTGTCCTCGAGGTCCTTCACCCCGAGCGGCAAGCCGTGCAGCGGTCCCAGCTTCCCGCCGCGCGCGACCGCATCGTCGGCGGCGCGCGCCGCCGCCCGGGCCCGCTCGAAATCCCGCGCCACCAGCGCGTTCACCGCCGGATCGACGGTCTCGACGCGGCGGATGCAGCTCTCCAGCAATTCGCTTGGGGCCAGGCGCCGCGCCCCGATCAGACGGCGCGCAGTGACGGCGGACAGGTCGCAAGGTTCGGTCATGGCTGGGTCCTTGGAGGGGTCAGCCGCCGAGTGGCGACCAGGCGGGATCGGACGCGCCGGTGACGGTCGGCACGATGCGCTGGTTGAAGCCGGTGATGTCGATCGTCATCAGCTGCGAGCCGAATCCCTGGCCCTGCGGGCCGGTCGCCCGGCTCTGGCTGAAATACATCAACACCCGCCCGTTCGGGCAGAAGGTAGGACCTTCCACATCCCAGCCGTCGGCGATTGCGCGCTCGCCGGTGCCGTCGGGGGCCATCACGCCGATGGAGAACGGGGCCTCCGACCCGCCGTAGCGGGTATAGGCGATCAGGTCGCCCTGCGGCGACCAGACCGGACTCGTGTAGTTGGCGTGGCCGAAGCTGATCCGTTTGACCCCCGACCCGTCGGCCCCCATGGTGTAGAGCTGAGGTGTGCCGTCGCGATCCGAGTTGAAGACGATCTGCGAGCCGTCCGGGCTGTAGCACGGGCTGACGTCGATCGAGTTCGAGCTGGTGATCTGCCGCACCCGGTGCGAGGCGAGATCGACCGAGACGATCGACGATCCGCCGCCATGCGCCAGCGCCATGATGACGCTGGCGCCATCGGGGGCGAAACGGGGGGCGAAGGTCATGCCATGGAAATCGCCCAGCACGCGCTGGCGGCCGGTACCGAGGTCGAACAGATAGACCCGCGGCGCCTGGTTGGCGTAGCTCATGAAGCAGATGGTATCGCCCTTGGGCGAGAACCGCGGCGTCAGCACCATCCAGGTGCCGTCGGTCAGGAACCGATTGTTGGCGCCGTCCTGGTCCATGATTGCCAGCCGGTGCGTCATGTGCGCGCGCGGGCCGGTGAGCGAGACATAGACGATGCGGGTGTCGAAATACCCCGGCTCGCCCAGCAGCCGCTGATAGATGGCATCGGCGATGATATGCGCGATCCGCCGCCAGTTGGCCTTGGTGGTGCTATAGGCGGTGCCTTGCAGCTGCTTCTGGGCCAGTACGTCCCATAGCCGGAAATTCACCTGGATGGTGCCGCCCTGATCGACCGCATGCCCGGTCACCAGCGCCTGCGCGCCGATGGTGGACCAGTTCGAGAAATCGGGCGTCGCCGGCGCGCTGCCCGCCGCCGCCCCGGTCGGCTGGATGAAGGCGCTGGCCGGCAGCGGCTTGAAGAGCCCGCAGTTGCCGAGGTCGTTGATGATCACCTGCGCCAGGTTGTGGCCCAGCGCAGCCGAGCGCGGATCGGCGCCGACGAAATCGGGGATCGCGATCGGGATCGGCGCGGCGCGGGCGCGGTTGACGTCGATCACCGCGCCTTGATCGCCGCCCGCCGCCGCGGCGCCGGCGGTGGGCGCGGCGGGCGGAGTCTGGGCGCGGGCGGCAACCGGGGCCAGCAGCCCGGCGGCGGCAGCTCCCAGCACGGCACGGCGGGACGCAGGGGGAAAGGCGGAATGCTCGGTCATGGGGCGATCTATCCGGGGTTGGCCGGCGCCGGCAACGCGCCGAGGCGCCAGTGGCGAAGAATTCATCGTGGGATCACCCGGGTCACGGGCTGAAGCGGAAGCGCAGCACATTCACCTTGCCCATCAGCTTGCCCGGCAGCGGCAGATTGGCGCAGCGCGGGTCCAGCACTGCCCGGCGCGCTCGGTCGGCGAAGGCCTGGAACACCGGGTCCGCATCCATCCGCGCCCGGTCGGACGGGTCGAAATGGACGATGCGCGCCACCCCGTTCGCATCGGTGGTGACATCCAGCATCACGTGCAGCTTGCTGACATCGGGCGCGCCCGGATCATAAGTCCAGCAGCGGCGCACATAGGCGCCGATGGCAGCGCGCTGCGAGGCGTTCAGCGCCGCGGTGTCATTGCCGTTCGGGTTGCCACCGCTGTGCGGGGCGCCGCCCTGGACGGGGTTGTAGCGGGCGGTCGGCGGGGTCTGCTTCTCCTCCGCCCGCAGCTTCATCAGCGTGTTCAACAGCGCGTGCGTATTGGGCGCCGGATTCTTCGTGGGGTTGGGCTGCGACGAGACCGACGGCGCCGGCGGCGGCTTGGTGGGCACCGGCGGTATCGGCAGCGGCTTGCTGGGCTTGGGCTGGGTCGGTGTGGGCGGGGTGCGCGGCGCTGGCGGCACCGGCATCACCGGCGCCGGCGTGGGCGCGGGCGTGGGCGGCGGGGTAGGCGGCGGCGGGGTGGGAGTGGGCGGCGCCGCCGTCTGCGGGGGCGGCGGCGGAGGGGGCGGCGGCGGTGGGGGGGCGAACAGATTGGGATTCGGCTGCGGCTTCTGCTGCGCTGGCGGAGCCGGCGTGGGCACCGGCACCTTGGCCGGCGCCGGCACCTTGCCCGCCTTCGGCGCGCGCATGGTCTGCCCCGGCGGCCCCTGAAAGACCATCGAAACCGTGTCCTGGGGCGGCGGCGCCTTGGGACGGAACCACGGCAGGCCGAACAGCACCAGCAACAACGCCAGCACATGCAGCGTCGCCGAGGCCGCTACCCCGCGGCGCAGCTCCGGCGACAGACCCGCGAATGCCGGATGGTCCCACATCGGTCGGCGCTATTTCCCCGCCGGCGGCGCCGTGGTCGGCTGCTGGGCCAGCAGCGCGACCTTGGTGAACCCGCCCTCGGTGATGGTGGCCATCACCTGCACCACCAGCCCGTAGGAAATGCTTTTGTCGCCGCGCACGAAAATCTGCCGCTTCGGATCGTTTGCTGAAATCGCCTGCAACTTCGTCACCAGCTCGGGCAGCTGCACCTGCTGGTTCTGCAGGTAGATCTCGCCCTTGGCATTGATCGAAACCGTGAGCGGCTTGGCATCCGTGTTGAGCGGCTTGGCCTGGGTCTTCGGCAGATCGACCGACACGCCGGAGGTCATCAGCGGCGCGGTGACCATGAAGATCACCAGCAGCACCAGCATCACATCGACCAGCGGCGTGACGTTGATCTCGGCCAGCGGCCGGTAGCGCCCGCGCCCGCCGCGCGGGCCCATGCCCCCCATCGCCATGGCTCAGACCCGCTCCTCGGCCTGGCGCGAGAGAATGGCGCCGAACTCGGACCCGAACCCCTCCAGCCGGGCGGCGAAGCGGGACAGGTCGGTGCTGATCTTGTTGTAGCCCAGCACCGCCGGAATCGCCGCCACCAGCCCGATCGCGGTGGCGAACAACGCCTCGGCGATGCCCGGCGCCACCACCGCCAGATTGGTGTTGTGCATCGCCGCGATCGCCGAGAAGCTGTGCATGATGCCCCAGACCGTGCCGAACAGGCCGATGAACGGCGCGGTCGCCCCCACCGAGGCGAGAAAAATCGTCCACCGCTCCAGCCGGTCCATCTCCCGCTGCACGGTCACGCCGATGGCCCGATCCACCCGCTCGCGCACCCCGCCGCGCGCGGAACCGGACCGCTTCCACTCCCCCATCGCCGAGCCGAACACCGCGGCCATCGGATGCGCCGGCTGCGTCCCCTCCTGCTCATAGAGATCGTCCAGACTGCCCCCCGACCAGAACCGGTCCTCGAATCCGTCGGCCAGCCGATTGACCCGGCGCAGACTGGACCATTTCTCGAACATCACCGCCCACACCCACACGCTGGCGCCGAGCAAGCCGACAATAATCAGCTTCACCAGAATATCGGCCTGAACGAACAACCCCCAAAGCGACAAATCGCCGCCGGAAGCCGCCAGATTCACCGCACTCACCGCCCGATCCACGCACTGCTCCTCTGTCCCGCCTTGGCCCGATGCCATCTGGCGCGGGGTTTGGGCGGCGCATGGAGAAAGGCCAGGGGGGCGCCGCCCCCCTGGACCCCCCGCCAAGGGCTAGCCCTTGGAACCCCCGGTTTGGGTTCGGAGCGGGAGGGGGTGGGCACGGGGCGCGGCGAGAGCCGGGAAATGGCGGGCGACAACGCCCG
>JAKBCO010000074.1 GCA_021807785.1 Pseudomonadota bacterium | reverse complement strand
GATGGGCTGGGTGCCGTTCTATGCCCTGGCGATGTTCGCCGCCCTGCCGGCGATGGCGCTGATGCTGCGCCTGCTGCGGCGCTACCCGCCGGCGGAGCGGGTGGTGGCGGGGTGAGGCGGCGGCCGGGTTTCGCTCCGGACCGCGCCGCTATTCCACCGGCTCGGGTTCCGCCGCCGGGCGCGTCGCGATCTCCGCCATCGCCTGCTCGACATGGCGGGAAAACACGTAATCCGCTGGCCGCTGGCGATCGAGCGGGATCTCGGGCGCCATCTCCCCCTCGGTGCGGATGCCGCGCATCACTTGCGCCAGCGCCCGCCAGGGGCGACGGATGGTCTCGGTCACCGCCGTCGCCTCGTAGCCGGAATGGACCATGCAGTCGGCGCATTTCTCGTAGTTGCCGGTGCCGTAGCGGTCCCAGTCGGTGGTCTCCATCAGCTCCTTGAAGCTCTTGGCGTAGCCCTCGCCCAGCAGATAGCAGGGCCTCTGCCAGCCGAAATAGGTGCGCGTCGGGTTACCCCAGGGCGTGCAGTGGAAGCTCTGGTTGCCGGCCAGGAAGTCCAGGAACATCGAGGACTGGTTGAACGCCCATTTCCGCTTGCCGCCGCCCTTGGCTTGCCGCGCGAAGATGCCGCGGAACAGCTCCTTGGTCCGCTTGCGGTTGAGGAAATGCGCCTGATCCGGCGCCCGCTCATAGGCATAGCCCGGGGAGACGCTGATGCCGTCGATCCCCAGCGCCATCGCCTCGTCGAAGAAGGCGGCGACCTTGTCGGGCTCGGCGGTGTCGAAGAGAGTGGCGTTGATGATGACGCGGAATCCGGCCGCCTTGGCCTTGCGGATCGCCGCCACCGCCCGGTCATACACCCCCTCCTGGCAGACCGAGGCATCATGCTCGGCCTTCGCCCCGTCCAGATGCACCGACCAGGTGAAATACGGTCCTGGCTTGAACAGGTGCATCTTCTTTTCGAGCAACAGGGCGTTGGTGCAGACGATCGCGAATTTCCGGCGCGCGACCACCCCCTCCACCACCTGATCGAGCTCGCGATGCAGCAGCGGTTCGCCGCCGGCGATCACCACCACTGGCGCGCCACATTCATCGACCGCTTCCAGGCAGTCTGCGACCGACAGCCGCTGGTTCAGGATCGCCGCCGGATAGTCGATCTTCCCGCACCCGGCGCAGGCCAGGTTGCAGCGGAACAGCGGCTCCAGCATCAGCACCAGCGGGTAGCGCTTGCGCCCAGCGAGGTGCTGCTTCAGCACATAGGCGCCGACGCGGATCGCCTGGTTCAACGGCACGGCCATCGTCTGGTTCCTTCAGGCGTCCGCCAGCTCGGCGGGGAAGCGGAAACGCACGTTCTCGGCGACCCCGTCCAGGGTCGCCACCTCCACCGGGCCGAACCGGCGCAGCCCGTCGATCACCCCTTGCACCAGCGTCTCCGGGGCCGAGGCCCCGGCGGTCACGCCGACCGAACCGGCGTCGGCGAACCAGTCCGCGCGCAGCGCGTCGGCGTCGTCGATCAGATAGGCCGGCTTGCCGAGCTCCTCGCCGATTTCGCGCAGCCGGTTGGAATTGCTGCTGTTGCGCGACCCCACCACCAGGATCACGTCCACCGCCGCCGCCAGCTCCCGCACCGCTTGCTGGCGGTTCTGGGTGGCGTAGCAGATATCGCGCACATCGGGGCCGATAATGGCCGGAAACCGCGCCTTCAGGGCGGCGATGATGCCGCGCGTGTCATCGACCGAGAGCGTGGTCTGGGTGATGTAGGCCAGCTGCTCCGGGTCGTGGACCGAAAGCCGCGCCACGTCATCGACCGTCTGCACCAGGTGCACGGTGCCGTCGATCTGGCCGATGGTGCCTTCCACCTCGGCGTGGCCGGCGTGGCCCACCAATACGATGTCGCGGTCCTGGGCGGCGTAGCGGCGGCCTTCGTTATGCACCTTGGCGACCAGCGGGCAGGTGGCGTCGATCACCGGCAGGCTGCGCGCGCGCGCCACCTCCTCCACCCGCCGCGCCACGCCGTGGGCGGAGAACACCGTCATCGAGCCGGGCGGAATCTGGTCCAGCTCATCGACGAAGACAGCGCCGCGGGTGCGCAAATCCTCCACCACGTGGCGGTTGTGGACGATCTCGTGGCGGACGTAGATCGGCGGGCCGAATTTCTTGAGCGCGCGCTCCACGATCTCGATCGCGCGCTCCACGCCGGCGCAGAAGCCGCGGGGTTGGGCAAGGATCACGCGCATCAGGGTCTCCGCCTTGGAAGATCGCGGGCCGGGTGGGGCAGGGGGCGAATGCCCGACCGCAAGGCTGGGGGATATGCCACGCCGCCCCGCCGGCGGCAATGCTGCATCGCGGCAACGCCGCGTGGGCTGCACCGCGGCAACGCCGCGTGGGGTGTACCGCGGCAACGCCGCGGGGGCTGCATCGCGGCAACGCCGCGTGGCCTGCACCACGGCAACGCCGCGTGGGCTGTACCGCGGCAACGCCGCGGGGGCTGCATCGCGGAAAGGGCGCTCAGGCGGCGGCGCAGGCTCGGCGCAGCATCCGCGCCAGGCACCACGCCAGCGCCAGCGTGGCCCCGGCGCCCAGCGCCAGGCCGACCCAGGCGCCCACGCCGGCGGTCAGGTGCAGGGCGCCGAATCCGGCCACGCTGCCGGCCACCACATAGGCCGCGAGCGCCGGCAGGGCGGCAAGCGTGCCCAGCGTATAGGCGCGGAACCCCACCGCCGACAGGCCCAGCGCATAGCTGGTGACCGCGAACGGCATGACCGGGGAGATCCGCACCAGGCACACGAGCCGCCAGCCGTCGCGCCCCAGCGCGCGGTCGAACCGCGCCAGCGCCGGCCGCTCGCCCACCCAGCGCGCGATCCAGGGCCGCAGCAGGGAGCGTGCAAGGCCGAAGGCGATCAGCGCCCCGGCCATGGTCCCGCCGGCGGCGGCGGCGAAGCCGCCGGCTGCTCCGAACAGCGCGCCGGCGGCGATGCCCAGCACCGAGGCGGGCAGGATGCCGCTGGCCGCGATCGCCGCCTGCACGGCGAACACCGCCGCGAGCCCGGCCCCGCCATGGCTGCGCGCCATCCGCAGCAGCGCCAGCGCCGGGGCGATGAGGTCATGCCCGGCGAGATGCGCCCCCAGTGCCAGCCCCGCGCCGCCGGCCAGCACCAGGGCGATGTGGCGCGGCGTCATGCCACAAGCGCGATCGCCGGCCGCAGCCGCTCGGCGCCGGTATCGGCGAACAGCGCGGGGCGGGCCAGGCCGAGCCGGGTTGCCCGGTACAGCGCCGCGGTGCCCAGCACCCCGAGCCCATAGGTCACCGAGCGACGGAAATTGATCGAGGAGGCTTCCGGAAAATAGCGGGTCGGGCACGAGATTTCGCCGATCGCGAAGCCGCGGTGGATGGCCTGGGTCAGCATCTGGTTGTCGAACACGAAATCATCCGAGCAGTTGAGCAGCGGCAGCTCGGCCAGCACCTGCCGGCTCCAGGCCCGATAGCCGGTGTGGTACTCGGACAATTTCTGGCCCGTCAGCAGGTTCTGCGTCAGCGTCAGCGCGCGGTTGGCCACGTATTTGTATTTCGGCATCCCGCCTTTCAGCGCGCCACCGCCCAGGATGCGCGAACCCAGAACCACATCATAATGACCCGAGGCGATCATCGAGGCCATCGGCGTCACCAGAGTGGGCGAGTACTGGTAGTCGGGGTGCAGCATCACCACGATATCCGCCCCGCGCGCCAGTGCCGCCGCGTAGCAGGTCTTCTGGTTGCCGCCGTAGCCGCGGTTGACGTCATGGCGCAGGGTGAAGATGCCGAGGCCGCGCGCCACCGCGATGGTGTCGTCGGCCGAGGCGTCGTCGGTCAGGATGATGTCGTCCACCAGCTCGCGCGGGATCTCGTCATGGGTGCGGCGCAGGGTTTTCGCGGCGTTGTAGGCGGGCAGGACGACGCAGATCCGCTTTCCGGCCAGCATGGGGCGCTCCCGTGGCAGTGACGCGGGTGGCGTAGCGCGGGCCGGCTGTCAAAACGGTTGCACGCGGTGCGAGCGGGCCGGGGCCCGGCCAGGCGCGCGCGGCTGCTCCGTCCAGCGAGAAGGGCTCGGGCTTCATCGCGCAGCTGGGGTGGCGGGGCGCGGGATGCAACCGTTTCGTAACCCGGATCGCCGATTCGATCCCGCCGGGCAAGGGTGAAGCGGGATTGCAACGACCGGTATCGTTATCCGGACGCAACGCGAATGCGGCACTTCCATCACGCCGGCGCGAGGCGAGAATTTCCGATTCCGTGAAACACGTTTGCAAGCCGGGGCATGGTGGATTGCCGGTGCAGGCGCGAGACGGACCCTTCCTCCCCGGACCGCGCGGCGCACCGCAACACCGCAACCAAGGTAAGCCTCATGTTCACCTCCCTCGTCTCCACCGCCCGCGCGCTGAAATCCGACCAGCGGGGCATCTCCGCGCTGGAATATGGCCTGTTGGCCGGGCTGATCGCCGTCGTGCTGATCGGCGTGCTGTCCACCTTCGCCGGCGACGTGAAGAACCTGTTCAACAACGTCGATAACGGCGTCACCGGTGCTGCGGCCACTGTGACCTGATTCCCCGGACCGGCGCGCGCGCCGCCGCGCCGCGCGCGCCGGTCCCCTCTATCTGATTTGCCTGGCTCTTCTCACGTCAACCCATAACCCGGAGGCGACACCCAGATGTGGCAGCACCAGCTCCTCCCCTTCGCCTCCGGCGCGCTGGTCGCCAGCGCCGTGCTGCTGCTGGTGCTCGCCTCGCTCCGCGATTTCGCCACCAGGCTGGTGCCGAACCGGATCCCGCTCGCGCTCGGCGCGATCGGCCTGATCCTGGCGCTGCTCCATCATCGTCTGCTGTGGTCGCTGGCCGGCGGGGTGGCGGTCTTCGCCTTCACCTTCCTCTGCTGGCGGATGCGCTGGATTGGCGGCGCCGACGTCAAGCTGCTCTCCGCCGCCGCCCTGCTGGTCCCGCCGGTGGCGGTGGCCAGCCTCGTGCTGGCGACGGCGCTCGCCGGCGGCGTGCTGGCGGTGGTCTATCTGATCGTCCGCGCCCTGCTGGCCAAGCCCGCCCGACACCATCCCGATCCGCTCCACGACAGCCTGATCCGCCGCGTGCTGCGCGCCGAACGCTGGCGCATCCATCGCGGCTGCCCGCTGCCCTACGCCTGCGCTATCGCCTGCGGCACGCTTCTGATGCTGCGCTGAAACGAGGCTTCCATGGTCCTCCGCATCACCTTCTTCGCCCTGATGGCGCTCGGCCTGCTCGGCCTGGGCACCATCGCCTTCGTGGCGACGCATCCGGCGCACCCGGCGGTGGCCGCGATGGCCAAACCCACCACGGTGCGCATCCTGGTCGCCAGCCGCGCCATCCGCGCCGGCAGCCTGCTGAAGCCCGAGGATGTGACCGCGCGCGCGATTCCGCTGGGCAGCCGCCGGCCGCAGGAGAGCCGCGATACCGGCGCCATGCGCCGCGAGCTGATCGGCGCCATGGTGCGCCGCTCGCTCTCGCCCGGCGAGCCGCTGCGCCGCGACGAGTTGCTGCGCCCCGGCGATCATGGCTTCCTGGCCGCGGTGCTGAAGCCGGGGATGCGCGCGGTCACCGTAGGGGTGGATGACATCACCGGCACCGCCGGGCTGATCTGGCCCGGCGATCGGGTGGACCTGATCCTGACCGAGAGCATCAACAACCCGGCGCTGCCGCAGGGCAAGAGCATCGTTGCCGAGACCGTGCTGTCCGACGTGCGGGTGATCGCCATCGACCAGCGCCTGATCGAGGGTGCGGCGGCCGGCGAACCCGCCCGCCAGGCGCATACCGCGACCCTGGAGGTGACCGAGGCCGAGGCACAGAAGGTGCAAGTGGCGGTGCGGCTGGGCCGGCTGTCGCTGGCGGTGCGGTCCGCGCAGACGGTGGCCGGGCGCACCCGCAGCGAGCCGGCGACCTGGGCGGCCGACGTGTCGCCGGCGCTGGCGGCGGCGGCGCGTTCGGCCGGCAGCGGCAGCATGACCATCTGGCAGGGTGCGGCCAACGGGCAGGAGGTGCGGTTCTGATGCGCCCCCTGCTTCCCCTGCTGCTGCTCGCCGCCACCGCTCTGAGCGGGCTGGCCCATGCCGCCCCGGCGCCCGGTGTCCCGCTGCCGGTGGCAGTGGCGCCGGCGCGTCCGGTGCGCGGCAGCCTCACGCTGCGCCGCGGCGCCGGCATGTTGCTGCACCTGCCGGCGGCGGCGGCCAACGTGTTCGTTGCCGACCCGAAAGTGGCGCAGGTGCATCCCGCCGGCCCCACCACCCTGTTCGTGTTCGGTGTCGGCGCCGGGCAGACCACCATCGCGGCCCTGGCCGCCGGCGGCGGGCTGATCGGCACCTACGGGGTGACGGTGCAGCCCTCCGAGTACGCGGCTTCCGGCGTCACGGCGCAGATCGCGCGCATGGTGCCGGGGGCGCATGTGAGCGTGGTGGCGGAGCCGAAAGGGTTGATGCTGACCGGTTGGGTGGAAACCCCGGCGGCGGCGTCGCAGGCGGTGGCGATCGCGCAAGGGTTCCTGGAAAGCGGCCAGAGTGTGGAGAACCAGATCACCGTGCGCGCGGCCACCCAGGTACTGTTGGAGGTGAAGATCGTGCAGATGACGCGCTCGATCAGCGACAATCTGGGGGTCAACTGGAGCGTGCTGGGCGGGGTCGGGCGGATCGGGCTGGCCGGGGTCGGGCTGTCCAGTGCGGGGGGCGTGTTTTCGGCGGTCTCGCCGGGGCTGGAGAACTCCGCGCTGGCGCCGACCGCGATTGCCGGCGCGGCGGGCGCGCTCAACGGGTTCAACCTCGATGCGAGCGTCACCGCGCTGGCGCAGGACAATCTGGTGCGTATCCTGGCCGAGCCGAACCTGACCGTCATCAGCGGACACAAGGCGGATTTCCTGGTCGGTGGTGAAGTGCCGGTGCCGGTGCCCGGGCAGAACGGCCAGGTGACCATCGAGTACAAGAAATTCGGTGTGTCGCTGAGCTTCAATCCGGTCGTGTATTCCGGCAATCAGATCAGCATCAAGGTCCATCCCAAGGTCAGCCAGCCCGACTATCAGAACGCGGTCTCGATCGCCGCCGCCAACCAGAGCCTGCAAGTTCCGTCATTCTCGGAAACCAGCGCCGAGACCAGCGTGGTGCTCGGCTCCGGCCAGAGCTTCGCCATCGGTGGGCTGCTGCAGGACACCATCAACGACGACGGCAACGGCATCCCGGGCATCGGCACCATCCCGATCCTCGGCGCGCTGTTCCACAGCGACAATTTCAGCCGCCAGCAGACCGAGCTGGTGATCATCGTCACCCCCTACATCGTCCGCCCGGTGAACAGCGTCCGCCAGTTGCAGACCCCGGACGAGAACTACACCGCCCCCACCGACGTGCAGCGGCTGCTGTTCATGCGCCAGGTCGGCACCCCCCATCATTGGCAACGGGTGAAGGTGCCGGGCCATGCCGGATTCATGGTGCAATGAGGTCCGCCATGCGCCGCATCCTGCCACCCGTGATCCTGCTGGTCGGCTTCTCGCTCGGTCTGACCGCCTGCAACCGCGACGATACCTATTCCCGTCCCTACACCTGGCACCCGACCCATGCGAATGATGCCAACATCGCCGCCGAGGTGGCGGACCCGAGCGATCTCGTCATCGGGCGCGGTTCGGGCAGCGTGCCGGCTTCGGCCGTCTTGCCGGGCGGCGGCAGCCGCGGCGCCGGGGCTCCCAAGGGACTCGACGCGGCGGCGGCCACCTTCGGCGCCGAACTCGGCGCGGCGATGGGCACGGGTCAGGGAGGAAAGCAATAATGCCTGACGGAACCATGCCCCAAGGGGGAAGCCAGCGAGGCCCGGTGGCCGCCATGGACCCGGGCCCGGTCCGCCACGACCGCCTCAACCTGATCGGCTTCGTCGCCGACGCCGAGACCGAGGCCGCGTTGCAGGCCGGCCTTGCCGCGCTGCTGCCCGAGGCGCCGGACTTCCGCCGCGGCACCATCCGCACCGCACAGGCGGCGATGCAGAAGACCGCCACCCCGCGCGTCCTGATCGTCGATATCAGCGGCGAGGACCAGCCGCTCAAGGCGCTCGGCGATCTCGCCGCGGTGGTGGAACCCGATGTCTGCGTGCTGGTGGTGGGCGAGCACGACAGCACCGATTTCTACCGCGAGGTCACGCGCGGCCTCGGCGCCGCCGACTACCTCGCCAAGCCGCTGACGCGCGAGAACGTCGCCCGCCATTTCGGCTCGCTGGTGATGGGCCGCGCGCCGTCCTCGGATTCGATATTGGGCGGGCGGGTGCTGACGGTCACCGGGGTGCGCGGCGGGGTCGGGGCCAGCACCGTCGCCGCCAACCTCGCCTGGCATCTCGGCGCCAGCCTGCGGCATCACACGGTGCTGTTCGACCCCGATCTCTATCGCGGCACCGCGGCGTTCCTGTTCAACCTGCAACCGGGCGCCGGGCTGCGCACCGCACTGGAATACCCCGACCGTATCGACACCCTGCTGGCCGAGCGCGCCGCGGTGCCGGCCGCCGACCGGTTGCACGTGCTGTCGGGCGAGGAGCCGCTCGGGATGCCGCTCGCTTACGCACCGGGGGCGGGTGAGCGGCTGGTGGAATCGCTGCGCCGGCGCTACAATTTCGTCATCGCCGATGTGCCGTTCGCGCCGGTGCCGCTGCACCGCGACCTGCTCGATCTCGCCCATCAGCGCATCCTGGTGCTGGAACCCACGCTGGCGGCGATGCGCGATACCTTGCGTCTGCTCGGCCTGCCGGCCGGTCCCAACCAGACCCAGGGCGCGGTGCTGGTGCTCAACCGGCTCGGCCTGCCCGGCGGCCTCAGCCGGCGGCAGATCGAGGAGGGGCTCAAGACCAAGATCGACATCGTCATCCCCGACATGCCGAAGCCGCTGCGCCAGGCCGCCAATCTCGGCGAGCCGGCGATCGTCACATCGAGCGCGCTGGCCAAGTTGATCGGCGATCTCGCGCGCCAGGTGGCGTCGCTGGCGCTGGTGGACGCGGTGGCGGCCGATCCCGCCGCCGCACCGCGCCGGCGGGCTCGGCGCGGCCTGTTCGGCTGGCCGCGGCGCAAGGCCGCATGAGCACGGCGCTCGCCGTACCGCGTTTCGGCCGCCGGCAGGAGCTGGTGGACCCGAACGCGCCCGCGCCCATCGCGGCTGCCCCCGCCGCTGATCCGTCCCCCGCTCAGGCCTCGGCGCAGGGGGCACCACCGCCTGATTCCATCGCCGAACTGCGCACGCTCTGCCTCGCCCGGCTCGACCCGACCGCGGTCTCGAACATGCCTGCCGATCAGCTGCGCAATGACATCGAGCGGCTGATTTCCGAGCTCTCCTCGCTCAACCGGTTCCAGATCAACGCCCGCGAGCAACGGGCGCTGGCCACCGAGCTGGTCCATGACATCCTCGGCCTCGGCCCGCTCGAGGTGCTGCTCGCCGACGATGCGGTGACCGACATCATGGTCAACGGCCCGCAGCGGACCTTCATCGAACGCGCCGGCAAGGCGATGCTCTCGGAGGTGAAGTTCCGCGACACCGCGCATCTGATCGGCATCTGCCAGCGCATCGCCGCCGCGGTGGGCCGGCGGATCGACGAGTCGAGCCCGATGGTCGATGCCCGCCTCAAGGACGGCTCGCGCGTCAACATTGTCTTCCCGCCGCTGGCGCTGGACGGCCCTTATGTTTCGATCCGCAAGTTCTCCCGTCGCGCGATCGATCTCAACCGGCTGGTCGAGTTCGGCGCGCTGACCGCGCCGATGGCGCGGGCGCTGCAGGTCGCCGGACGGGCGCGGCTCAACGTGGTGATCTCGGGCGGCACCGGATCGGGCAAGACCACGCTGCTCAACGCGCTGTCGCGCTTCATCGACGTCTCGGAGCGGGTGGTGACGGTGGAGGACGCGGCCGAGCTGCAACTCCAGCAGCCGCATGTGGTGCGCCTCGAGACCCGCCCGCCCAGCCTGGAAGGCAAGGGCGAGGTGACCCAGCGCGACCTCGTGCGCAACGCGCTGCGCATGCGCCCCGATCGCATCATCATCGGCGAGGTGCGCGGCGGCGAGGCCTTCGATATGCTGCAAGCGATGAACACCGGCCATGACGGCTCGATGTCCACCATTCATGCCAATACCACCCGCGACGCGCTGACCCGCATCGAGAACATGGTGCAGATGGGCAATATGGGCCTGCCCTCGCGGGCCATCCGCACCCAGATCGTGGGTGCGGTCGATCTCATCGTGCAGGTGGAACGCCAGCGCGACGGGCGGCGGCGCGTGACCCAGGTCACCGAGATCTGCGGCATGGAAGACGACATCGTGGCCCTCAACGACATCTTCATGCTGGAGGTGCAGGGCCAGCGCGAGGATGGCATCCTCTACGGCCGCTACCGGGTGAACAAAGTGCCGCCGGCCTTCATGCGCCGGCTGGCCTATTTCGGCCTCGATACCGCCTGGAACGACGCGGTGGCGGAGGCGGTCGGGTGAGCTTCTTCTCCCCCTTCGTGCTGCTGCCGCTCGGGCTCGCGATCCTGGTGGGCTTCGCCATCTCCGGCCTGCTGGTGGCGCGTGGGCAGGCGGAGATGCAGCGGCTGGAGAAGCGGATCGGCGCGGTGCTCCGCCCGCACGCGCGCGCGCGCCGCTTCGTGTTCGCCTCCGCCCTGACCCGCCCCGTGGCGCCGCGCGAGTCGGTGCTGTCACGCACGGCCCGGCTGTTCGGATACGATTCCGCCCATCCCGAGCACTATCCGCTGCCCTGGTGGGTGATCATCGGCATCGCCCTGGTCTTCGCCAAGGTGGTGCAGACGGTCGCCGTGCTGCTGCTGGGGAAGATCGGCTGGCTGGCGCTTCCGGCGATGTGGGTCTATGGCGCGCGCTGGCTGTTCGACTGGTTCACCTCCCGCCGTCGCGGCCGGTTGCTGGTCCAGTTCCCGGACGCGCTCACCATCATCGTCCGTTCGGTGCGCGTCGGCGTGCCGGTGGCCGAGGCGATGCGGGTGGTATCGCGCGAACTGCCCGCCCCCACCGGTCCGGCTTTCGAATCGGTGATCCGCCGGCTGTCGATCGGTGCCCAGCTCGACGAGACCCTGCACGAGCTCGCCGCCCGTTCGGGCCTGTCGGAATATCGCTTCTTCGCCATGGCGCTGGCGCTGCAGAACCAGACCGGCGGCGGGCTGTCGGAGGCGCTGGAGGGTCTCGCCGACATGATCCGCCGCCGGCTGGCGGTCAAGGAGCGCGGCAAGGCGCTGGCCTCGGAAGCGCAGATGAGCATCTATGTGCTGAGCGCGCTGCCGCCACTCTGCGGCCTCGCGCTGTCGATAATGAACCCGCAGTATTTCCGCGTGCTGCTGACCGACCCGACCGGCCGGCGCCTGCTGGGCGGCGCGGTGGCGCTGCTGGCGCTGGGCTGGTTCGTGATGCGCCAGATGATGCGCAAGAGCCTGTCATGACCGGGCTGCCGCTTCCCCTCGCGCTCGCCTTCTCCGGCACGCTGGTGATCGTCGGCGGGTTCGTGGCCCTGCGCATGACGCACCGCGAGGCGCGCATCGATGCCCGCATCCGCGGCCTGCACATCCGCCCCAGCGCCGCCGGCCCCACCGCGGCGGCGGCGCGGGAATCGGTGCGCGAGACCCTGCTGCGCGCCGTCTCCGATCTCGGCCAATGGGTGCTGCGGCGGCGGATGCTGTCGCGCAAGATGATCGAGGGGTTCGAGAAGAGCCTCGCCGGGGCCGGGCTGCGCGGCGGGTCGGCGATGCGGCTCTTCATCGGCGGCAAGCTGGCGCTGATGCTGACCATGCCGCTGCTCCTGTGGCTGGCGGCGATCCAGCTCGGCCTGTCGCCGACGCTGCGGATGTGGCTGCCGGCGGGCGGGATCTTGGTGGGGATGCTGACCCCGGATTTCATCATCAACCGACTGCGCGATCGCCACGCCAAGCGGATCGGCATCGAACTGCCAGACGCGCTCGACATGATGGTGATCTGCGCCCAAGCCGGCCTCGGGCTGGGGCCGATGATCCTGCGGGTGGCCGAGGAGCTGCAGAACTCGCACAAGAGCGTGGCGACCGAGTTCGGCCAGACCGCCGACGAGTTGCAGATCTCGACCGACGCCCAGGTGGCGCTGACCCGGCTCGGTGAGCGGTCGGGGGTCGAGGCGGTGCGACGGCTGGCCACCACGCTGGTGCAGTCGGCCCAGTATGGCACGCCGCTGTCGGCCGCGCTGCGCGGGCTGGCGGCCGAGCTGCGCACCGAGCTGGTGACCCGTTACGAGGCAAGGGCGGCGCGGCTGCCGGTGCTGCTGACCGTGCCGATGATCATGTTCGTCTTGCCCAGCCTGTTCCTGGTGGTGGGCGGTCCTGCCGTGCTGGAGGTGATGCGTGCGTTCAAACATTAGCCGGTATCCGCGACTGGCCGCCGCCGCGCTGGCGGTGGCGGCGCTTGGCGCCTGCGCGGCCCGCCCGGGCGGGCTCGCGCAAACCGGGGCACGGGTGGGCCTGGCCCAGGTCGCGCTGCAATCGGGCAATGCCTCCGGGGCACTGCGGTTGGCCGATCAGGCGTTGGCCCATCACCCGGGCGATCCCGCCGCCCTGTTGCTGCGTGGGGAGGCGCTGTCTCGCCTCGGCCAGACTGGCCCTGCCCGCGCCGCCTTCACGCAAGTGCTGGGCGATCAGCCGGATTCGGTGCCGGCCCTGGTGGGGTTGGGCCGGCTGCGGCTGATCGACGCCCCCGACCGCGCCGCCGGCCTGTTCCGCCATGCATTGGCCGAGGCCCCGGGCAACACCGCCGCGCTCACCGACCTTGGCGTGGCGCTGGACCTGCAAGGGCAGCACGTGGCGGCGCAGGCCTCCTATCGGCTGGCCCTGGCGGCCAACCCGACCCTGGTGCCGGCGCGGGTCAACCTGGCGCTGTCGCTGGCGCAGAGCGGGCAGGGGCCGGCGGCGGTGGCAATGATGGCGCCAATGGCAGGCAGCCGGGCCGCGGGGCCGAAGCTGCGCGAGGATTACGCGGCCGTTCTGACAATGGCCGGGCAATCCCAAAAGGCCAGCGCGGTGTTGGCCGGCGAGATGCCGCCGGCCGAGGCCGCCGCGGCGCTGGCTGCCTATGCCGCCGGGTCTGGTAAATAAAGGCTTGACACAGACCGAAAAATCCGATCCGATTCGCGATGAGAAACGTTCAATACCCGGTTCGTTCCACCGGTCACGGCAACGGCGAACGGTCAATACAACCTGAGTAGCATACCCCCGAGGTCTTCGTGCGCGTCATCATTGCCGATCGTAAGCCACTTCTCCGTGATTCGCTGGCCATGCTTATTCGTGCCGGCCGCCCGGGGACCGAGGTTCTGACCAGCGCCACCCTGGCCGAGGCCACCGCCGCAATGGGGCTGATCCCGCAGGGCCTGCTGATCCTGGAAGGCGATCAGGCGGGCTCTGGCGAGCTGCTGCGCGCGGTCCGGCTGATCCATCCCGGCTGGCGTCTGGCGGTGCTGGGCCGCCTGCCGGACCGCACCGAGGCCGCTTCACCGGCGATCGACGCGCATTGGAACGACGAGACCGACAGCGCCACCATGCTGGCCGATATCGCGCGGCTGATGGGCTGCCCGGAGGTGCCCGCGCCGATTCTGGCGGCGCCGTCGGCCATGCCGGCGCTTCCGGCCGAGGCCGCCGGCCGCAACCTCACCCGCCGCCAGCAGGACGTGCTGGGGCTGCTGTCGGAGGGGCGCTCCACCAAGGAAATCGCCCGCTCGCTCAATCTCGGGATCGGCACCATCAAGGCGCATCTGGACGGGCTTTATCGCACGCTTGGGGTACATAACCGCACCGCCGCGGTGCATCTGGCACGGCAGGTGGGGCGGGTAGAGACGGCGAACGTGGTGCGGCTGGAGCCGCGCGCGGTCGCACGCGCGCCGTTGGCCGCGGTGGGGTAATGCCTGCCACAGGGGGAGTGGTGAGCCCGGTGGGACTCGAACCCACGGCCCCAAGATTAAAAGTCTCGTGCTCTACCGGCTGAGCTACGGGCTCCCGAACGTCGCTATCAACCGCGCTGGGCGGGCGCGGTCAACCCGCTGTGGCGCATATTTCGCGCGCCGCCCGCCAACCCGGCGCGCGCTATCAGGCGTTTTCATGCGATGCGCTGCGCATCTTCACGATCCGGTCCGGATCCTGCACCATCCCCGAAGCGCCCGAGCCGCGCTTGATCTCATCGACGAACTCCATCCCCTGCACCACCTGGCCCCAGATGGTGTA
>JAKBCO010000305.1 GCA_021807785.1 Pseudomonadota bacterium | reverse complement strand
GCGGTGGGCAGCCGCCGCTCGCTGCGCCGGCCGCGCGCGTCGTGGCGCAGGACGCAGAGGTAGTTCGGCTCGAGAATCAGCATCTCGGCCGCCCGTCCGGCGCGGACATGCATCCACACCAGGATCGCCGCCAGCACGGCCTCGAGTGCCATGAACGCCAGCACCGGCCAGAGTCCCATCAGCGCGAACCGCAGCGCGCCGCCGATGCCCGCCAGCGCGAACAGCCCCACCACCGCCCAGGCCCCGCGCCGCGACAGGCTGCGTCGCGGCACGATGGTGGCCTGGAACAGCACCTCCCGGCTCATGGCGCCGCGCCGGCCTCCCGCAGCACCGCGGTGACCTCGGCATCCGGCACATCCCGGGCGGTGAAGGCGCGGCCAATTCCGCGCGCCAGCACGAAGGTCAGCGCCCCGTCGCGCACTTTCTTGTCGCGGCGCATATGCGCGATCAGCCCGCCGGCGGAGAACCGGCGGTTGAGCTGACCCAGCTCGGCGGTCAGCCCCACCGCGTCGAAATGCGCCGCCACCCGGGCCGCGTCGGCCGCATCGCAGAGCCCCAGCCGCGCCGACAGCCGGAACGCCAGCCCGATGCCGATCGCCACCGCCTCCCCGTGCAGGATCCCGCCCGAGTAGCCGTATTCGGCCTCGATCGCGTGACCGAAGGTGTGGCCGAGGTTGAGCAGCGCGCGGCCGTCATTGGGCTTCTCCTCGCGCTCGTCATCGCCCACCACCGCCGCCTTGAAGGCGCAGGCGCGCAGGATCGCCTCCGCCTGGGCCTCGGCGTCGCCGGCGATCACCGCCGCCCCGCGCGCCTCGCACCAGGCGAAGAACCCGGCATCGCCGATCAGCCCGGCCTTCACCGTCTCGGCATAGCCGGCACGCAGCTCGCGCAGCGGCAGGGTGGCGAGCGTGGCGGTATCGGCCAGCACCATCCGCGGCTGCCAGAACGCGCCGACCAGGTTCTTGCCGCGCGCGGTGTTGACGCCGGTCTTGCCGCCGACCGAGCTGTCCACCTGCGAAAGCAAGGTGGTGGGCACCTGCACGAAGGGCAGCCCGCGCAGCGTGGTGGCGGCGGCGAAGCCGGCCAGATCCCCCACCACCCCGCCGCCGAGCGCGATCACCGCGGTGCGCCGCTCCACCCGTTCGGCCAGCAGGGCATCGACGATGCCGGCATAGGTCTCGATGGTCTTCGAGGCCTCGCCAGCCGGCACCGTCACATGGCGGGCCTCGATGCCGGTCTCGGCGAGCCCGGCCAGCAGCGCCGGCAGGTGCAGGGGGGCCACGGTCTCGTCAGTGATGACCATCGCCCGCTTCTGCGGCAGCACCGGGGCGAGATGCGCGCCGGCGCGGCGCAGCAGCCCGGCGCCAACCAGCACGTCGTAACCGCCGGAGGACAGGCTGACCGCCAGCCGCCGCGGCGGCTGCCAGGAACCCAGCGCGTCGAGCACCTTGGCGGTGGTGGCCTCAGGGGTTTCGTCGTTGCAATCGACGATCACATCGGCCTCGGCATAGAACTGGTGACGGATGCCCATCAGCCGGGCCAGGATCTCGTTCGGATCGCCGCTGGCCAGGAGCGGCCGGCCAACCCGGCCGGAGACCCGGCGGACCAGGGTCGGCAGTTCGGCGCGCAGCCAGACGGACACCGCCTCGGCGCGCACCGCGGCGCGAGTCTCGGCATCGACGAACGCGCCGCCGCCGAACGCCAGCACCATCTGCTCGCCGGCCAGCAGCCGGCGGATGACCCGCTTTTCGCCGTCGCGGAACGCGGC
Source organism: Pseudomonadota bacterium (assembly GCA_021807785.1). Lineage (GTDB taxonomy): Bacteria > Pseudomonadota > Alphaproteobacteria > Acetobacterales > Acetobacteraceae > JAJZVS01. Next base: position 1,527 of record JAKBCO010000305.1, on the reverse strand, counting down.
CTCGCCGTAGCGGGCGAACAGCTCGGGGATGGAGCAGCCGGCGGCGGCTTCGATCTCCACATCGGCATCGCGGAACGGCAGGCCGAGCCGGGCGGCGAGGCGGCGGCCGATCGAGGTCTTGCCGGCGCCCATCAGCCCGACCAAGACCAGGCTGCGGCCGGCCAGCGGGCCGGCGCGCAGATCGGGAACGGGCGTGGCCTCGGCCAGGACGGAGTTGCGGGTCATGGGGGAAGAAGGTTAGCACAGGGGCCGGCCGGAAGGCCAAAACCCGGAGGCGGCGATGATCCGGATGTTCCTGATCGTGGTGGCGGCGGGCCTGCTGCTGGCGGCGGGCGGATTCCTGGCGCTGGGGATGTTCCCACCGCACCGCACGCCGCACCCGGTTACCATCGTGTTGCCGGCCGCCGGCATCAAAGGCTGACCGCGCGCCACCCCCGCCCCACCCCCCACGGCAGCGCGCCCACCCAAGCCACCACCGCCACCCGCCCGACAACCCCCCACCAGCCGAATCCAGGCACCAGGCTGCCGGCCGCGGCCGCCACCAGCGCCCAGCCTACCCCCGGCCAGGCCCCACGCAGCAACCCCCAGGCCGAGACCCCCAGCACCCGCCCCGACGCACGCAGCACCCACGGCGCCACCAGCACCTGCGCGGCCACCCAGATCACCACCGCCGCCAGCGCCCCGGCCGGGCGCACCAGCGCCACCGCCACCAACAGCAGCGCCAGGCTGGCCAGGTTCCCGCGCAAGGCCACCCAAGGCTCGCCCCGCGCCACCACCGCCGCACCCGGCGCGAACCCCACGAACTGCCACCCCGCCAAACCCGCCAGCGGCAGTGCCGCCGTCCCCGCCCCGGCCCAGGCCGGCCCCAGCAGCAACGCCGCCACCGGCCGCACCACCAGCGCCAACGCCACGCACAGGCCCAGCAGCGCCGGCACGCTCGCCCGCTGCGCCCGCCCCATCACCGCCCGCAGCGCCGCCGGGTCCCGCTGCCGGGTCGAAAACGCCGGCAACATCAGCCGCCACAGCGCGGTGGAGGCGAGCTCGCGCACGGCCTCCACCAGCCGGAACGCCATATGCACCTCGCCGAGCACCGGTGCCCCGGCGCTGGCCCCCAGCAGGAGCAGAAACAGCCGATACCGCCCGTGCAGCACCAGCGTGCTCGCGGTCAGCGGCAACCCCACCCGCAACAATCCCCAGCGCGGCCGGCACCAGCCCGGCCACCAGCCGCCCCCCGCCACCAACACCGCCGCACCCGCGGCAGACCCCACCGCCTGCTGCGCCACCACCGCCCAGGCCCCGAAGCCCCGCCAGGCCGCCATGCAGCCAACCGCGACCCCTAAGCCCTGACCCAGCAAGGTCCGCAACGCCAGCAGCCGATACCGCCCGGCCCGTGTCAGCCGCCCCTGCACCACGCCCCCCGCCCCCACCAGCGGCAACGGCAACGCCAGCACCGCCGCCATCAGCCGGATCCGCGCCTCCCCCAACATCGCCGCCACCCCCGCACCCGCCACCACCATCACCCAGGCC
>JAKBCO010000304.1 GCA_021807785.1 Pseudomonadota bacterium | reverse complement strand
CCCTAACCCGCGGTCAGGTCGCGGACCAACGTCGGGTCCTGCCATGACAAGCGCAACCGGTCCCACAGCGTCAGATCTGTTGCCGGCGGGCGATCCAGGTGCAGGAATGCCGGCCGGGCGGGTGCCCCCAGCATCGCCGCGGAAATGCCGATTTCGGGCGCCGCCACGATGGTTCCAGGGGCTTCGATCCGGCTCCGTGCAATCTCAAGAATATCCATCCGTCAACCCTTGCGATACACGCCGCATAGGCCGACAAAATCCTTGACGCCGGGTTAATGCGCTCCGGCAAGCGGCAGCAGGTCTCGCGCCGCGGCCAGAACAAGCTCCGGCGCCAACGCCTCCATTCGGCCCCCGGCCTCGCCCACTGCCCGCGCGTGTGGCCCCACCGGAGCATAGACCGACGCATCGGTCGGGCCGAACAGCCCCAGGGTCGGCGCCCCAGCGGCGGCGGCCAGGTGCATCAGCCCGGAATCATTGCCCACGAACAGCGCGGCGCGTTCCAGACAGGCCGCCGCCTCCGGCAGGGTGAGCTTGCCGCAGAGGTCCACCGCCTCCGGCAGCAGCGCCAGCACCGGCGCCGCCATCGCCTGCTCCGCCGCCCCGGCCCCGCCCAGCACCACCGCCACCGCGCCGGCCAGCGGTCCCGCCGCCAGGGCCCGGAACAGCGCCGCGAAATGTGCCGCCGGCCAGACCTTCGGCAGCCAGTTGGCAGTGGGTCCCAGCATCACCAGCGGCCGGCCGGTGGGCAGCAGCGCCGCCGCCCGGGCACGGTCCGCGGCACCGATCCAGGCCACCGGCGCCGGCGGCGGATCCAGCCGCAGCACCGCCGCCAACTGCGCGATCTTGGGCCCCGGCCGCGGGCGCATCACCGCCCGCCTTCGCGCCCGCACCATGAACCCCAGCGCCGAGCCTCGGATATCCACCACCAGATCCCACCGTCGACGTACCGCCCAGGCCCAGAGCCCGAGCCAGTGCAGGTCCCAGGGCCGCTTGTCGATCACCCGCGTCGCCTGCCGCCCGGGCAGGCGCGCGAACACGCCCTCGGCCGGCCGGCCGCAGGTCACCCAGAACCGTGCATCCGGGTGCTGGCGCAGCAGATGGTCCAGCAACCCGGTGGACAGCACCGCGTCGCCCACCCGGTTCGGGCCGATGAACAGGATCCGCATGGCGCGGGGATAGCCCGATGTGCGCGGCGGGGAAACCGCTCCTGTAACCGGTTGTTTACCGACCAATGACATCGTGCCGCTATGCGCCGACTTGTCCCGCTGCTCACCCTGGCCGTGCTGCTCATGGCGGCCTCGCCGTTTGGCGGCCCCGCGCAGGCCCTTGCCGGGGCCGCAGCGGCCGGCGGGCGGGTGGGGCTGATCTCCTTCTACGGCGCCCATCGGGCCGGCCGGCGCACCGCCTCCGGGGGCCGGTTCCACCCGGATGCCTTCACCGCCGCCGCGCCGACATTGCGGTTCGGCGCGCGGATGCGGGTGACGGTGCCGGCCACCGGTCGGTCGGTGGTGGTGACCATCACCGACCGGATGCCACGCCGAGGCCGTCTGCTGGACGTCTCGCTGGGGGCAGCCCGCGCGCTGGGGATTCTGCGCCGGGGGGTCGTGCTGGCGATGATACGACCGGCGTCCGGTCCGGCCATCGCGGCCCGGCACTGAAAACGGCCATCGCAGCTCCGGCATCGTCCTCGGGCATCGTCCTCGGGCGGCGCCCCCGGTGCGCGCCCGCTCAGCCGGGCGCCCCGTCCTCGATCCGCCACACCGCCAGCCGGGCCACGCCATGCACCCGCTCGGCCAGCAGGACCGCATCCGTGGGCAGCGGCAGCGCCTCCTCGCGCCCGGTTTCCACCACCACCACCGTTCCGGGGCCGATCCACCCGCCGGCGCGCAACCGCGCCACCGCCGGGCCGGGCAGCGCCGCGCCATAGGGGGGGTCCAGCAGCACCAGATCCCGCCGACTACCCGCCGGCGCCGTCAGCACGTCGCCGGCCAGCACCCGGGCCCGCGCGCCGGCGCCCAGCGCGGCCAGATTGCCCGTCAGCGCCGCCAGTGCCGCCGGGTCCTGCTCCAGGAACACCGCCTCCGCCGCGCCGCGCGACAGCGCCTCGATCCCCAGCGCACCGGTGCCGGCGAAACCGTCCAGCACCAGCGCGCCCTCGATCAGGTTGCGCCCGCCCCAGGGGGCGTGCCACAGCATGTCGAACAGCGCCTGGCGCACCCGCTCGGCGGTGGGACGGGTCGCCAGGCCGGGCGGGGCGGACAGTTTCCGCCCCCGCCAGGCACCGGCGATGATGCGTGGCCCGGTGGGCCGGTTCAGGCGTAATCCTCCGCCACCGTGGTATCCCGCGCCTTGTCAGGCGCCACCGCGTTGAACACCACGGAAAGCACCACCGCCACCACCAGGTTCACCACCAGCGACGACAGCGCGATGTAGCAGGGGATCACCACCCCCAGGATATGGATCGGGTAGAACGGCCCGAACCCAACCGAGGACGTCATCCAGGTCCCCAGACCGAACCCGGTCGCCCATCCGATCAGCAGCGCCCAGCCGTTGAGGAATCGCGTGTACAGAGACAGCACAACGGAAGGCAGCGTCTGGATAATCCACACGCCGCCCAGCAATTGCAGGAACACCGCGTATTTCAGCGGCAGCGCGACGATGAACACCAACGCGCCTGCCTTCACCACCAGGGACGCGATCTTCGCCACCCCGCTCTCCTGTGCGTCCGAGCAGTCTGGATTGAGGAACGCACGATAAACGTTACGGGTGAATATATTCGCGGTCGCGATCGACATGATCGCCGCCGGCACCAACGCGCCAATCGCGATCGCCGCGAACCCCACGCCCACGAACCACGACGGGAAGCTGTGCAGGAAGAGCGCGGGAACCGCGAAATTATTCAAGTATAGCTTGAATCCAGTGGCGAATTCGGGAAGCTTCGCTACCCCCGCCGCCACCGCCATGAATCCCAGCAGTGACAGCAGCCCCAGCATCAGCGAATAGGCCGGCAGGATCGCCGCGTTGCGCCGGATCACCCGTGCCCCCGACGAGCCGAGGATGCCGGTGATGGAGTGCGGATAGAGGAACAGTGCGAGGGCGGACCCCAGCGCCAGCGTGCCATATGCTCCGAACATGCCCCACGACCCCGCCGGCGGATGCGCCAGCAGCAACTTGGCCGGCGGGATGGCGGCGAAGATCTTGCCGAACCCACCCAGCTGCGCTGGGATCACAATGATCGCCACGATCACCGTCAGGTAGATCAGCAGGTCCTTCACCACCGCGATCATCGCCGGCGCG
>JAKBCO010000073.1 GCA_021807785.1 Pseudomonadota bacterium | reverse complement strand
CGCCCCTCCGAAGGACTCCCGCTTGGACACCCTGCCTTCCCCCATCGGCCAGGCCCTGCCGCGGCGCGAGGACCGACGTCTGCTGCTCGGCCTCGGCCGGTTCCACGACGATCTGCGCGCCGAGGGCGCCCTGCACGCCGTCTTCCTGCGCAGCCCGCACGCCGCGGCGCGCATCGGCGGCATCGCCACCGAGGACGCGCGCGCCGCCCCCGGCGTGGTCGCGGTGCTGACCGGGACCGATCTCGCCCGCCTCGCCACCCCGCTCCGCCTCGCGCCGCCGATCGAGGGGCTGCACCCGGTCACCATGCCGCCGATGCCCATCGATCACGTGCGCATGGTGGGCGATCCGGTGGCGATGGTGATCGCCGCGACCCGCGATCAGGCCGAGGCGGGGGCCGAGCGAGTCGCGGTGGCGTGGGACCCCGGGCCGGCGGTGGCCTCGGTGGCCGCCGCCGCGGCGCCCGGCGCGCCGCGCGTCGATCCGGCGCTGCCCGGCAATCTGGTCTCCCACCAGCACTCCGCCACGCCGGGCCTCGCCGGCGCCTTCGCCGCCGCGCCGCGCATCGTTACCGCCCGTTTCGCCCAGCACCGGCAGACCCATGCGCCGATGGAGCCGCGCGGGTGCCTGGCCGAGTGGGATGCGGGGCGGGAACACCTGACCCTGCATGTCGGCACCCAGGCCCCGCATCCGTATCGCACCGCGCTCGCGGCAAGGCTCGGCCTGTCGGAGGCGCAGGTGACCATCCGCGCCCCCGATATCGGCGGCGGCTTCGGCCAGAAGATCGTGCTGATGCGCGAGGAGCTGGCGGTGGCGGCGGCGGCGCGGCTGCTGGCGCGTCCCGTGCGCTGGCGGGAGAGCCGGGGCGAGAACCTCGCCGCCTCCTTGCACGCGCGCGAGGATGCGGTGGCGATTCGTGCCGCCGTCACCGCCGACGGCACGGTGCTGGCGCTGGAGGCGGTGCTGGACCAGGATTTCGGCGCCTGGTGCTTCTTTCCCGCCAACTACATGGCGCGGATGCTGGTGATGAACCTGCCCGGGCCGTATCGCATCCCCGAACTCGGCCACGAGGTGCGGGTCTGGCTGACCAACAAATGCCCCTCCGGGCCGATGCGCGCGCCGATGGCGATCGTCTCCTGGGTCACCGAGGGCACCATGGACGCGGTGGCCGCCGAGCTCGGCCTCGATCCGCTGGAGGTGCGCCGGCGCAACATGCTGGAGCGGGCGCAGCTGCCCTACCAGTCGGCCACCGGGCAGGTGATCGAAAGCGTCACCCCCCGCGAGACGCTGGAGGCGGCGGTGGCCGCGCTCGACTACGCAGCGGCGCGGGCAGCCCAGCGCGCGGCGCGGGAGCGGGGGGCGTTGCGCGGGATCGGCCTCTGTTCGGCGCTGGAGAGCACCACCTATGGCTCGGCCTTCTTCCGCGGCGCCGGCATTCCCGGCTCCGGCCATGAAACCGCGAGCGTGCGGATCGAGCCGTCGGGCGCGGTGCTGGCGGCCTGCGGGCTGATGGGATCGGGCCAGGGCTACGAGACCTCGCTGGCGCAGACGGTTGCGGCCGGGCTCGGCGCGGCGGTGGCGGATGTGACGATGCAGCTCGGGGACTCGGATATCGCCCCTTACGGCATGGGCAGCCGCGGCGCGCGCGGCGGCACCGCCGGCGGCAGCGCGCTGTTCCTGGCCGGGCAGCGGCTGCGCGCCAAGGTGCTGGCGATCGCGGCCGACATGCTGGGGCTGAACAGCGCCGATGCGATCACCCTGCACGAGAGCCGGGTGCTGCGGCAGGGTGCGGCGGGGTGGGAGGATGCCGGCATCACCCTGGCCGAGATCGCCCGGCGCGCGCATCTCGATCCGCTGCGCCTGCCGGCGGGGATCGAGCCGGGGCTGCACATGGTGGCGGCCTATGATCCGCCGCCGCTCACCTTCTCCAACTCGGCCCATGTCTGCGAGGTGGAGATCGACCCCGCGACCGGGGAGGTCCGCATCCTGCGCTACCTGGTGGCCGAGGATGCCGGACGGGTCATCAACCCGATCGTGGTGGCCGGGCAGACCCAGGGGGCGGTTGCGCTGGGGCTGTCCGGGGTGCTGATGGAGCAGGCGGCCTATGACGCGGACGGGCAGTTCGTGACCGGCAGCTTCATGGATTACGCGCTGCTGCGCGCCGCCGACATGCCGCCGCTCGAGATCCGGCACATGAACACGCCCTCGGCGCGGACGCTCGCCGGGATCAAGGGCATGGCCGAGGGCGGGGTGCTGGGCGCGATCGGGGCGGTGATGAACGCGATCAACGACGCCCTGGCCCCACTCGGCGCGCGGCTGGACTGCCAGCCGGCGACGCCGGGGCGGGTCTGGGCGGCTATTTCGCGGGCGGCGGGGTCATCAGCTTCACCGTGACGCCGGCGCGGGCCTTGGCGATGGTCTGCTGGATGGCGCTGCGCAGCACTTTCTGGCGCAGGCCCGCCTCGGCCTCGGCGAAGGTGGGCGCCGGGGCGCGGCGGCGGGCCAGCACCTGGATCACATGCCAGCCGAACTGGGTGTGGACCGGGGTCTTGGTGTAGGTGCCGGGCTTAAGGGCGAAGGCGGCGGCGGAGAAGGCCGGCACCATGTCGCCCTTCTTGAAGAAGCCCAGGTCCCCGCCATCGGCGGCGCCGGGGTCCTTGCTGTATTTCTTGGCCAGGGCGGAGAAGCTCGCGCCCTTGTTCAGCTTGGCGATGATCTTCTCGGCCTCGGCCTTGGTGGGCACCAGGATGTGGCGGGCGTGGACCTCCTCCGGCCCCGGCTTGCCGGCGATGGTTTTCTGATAGAGCGCCTTCAGCGCGGCGGTGCTGATCTGCGGCTTCACTTCCTTGGTCAGCAGGGCGTTTTCCAGCACTTGGTCGGTGGCGGCGGCGATCTCGGCCTTCACCGCCGGCTGATCGGCCAGCTTCTCCTTGCGCGCCTCGATCACCAGGGCCTTGGCGTCGATCATGCGTTGCAGCACCAGCGGATCGAGCTGGGCGGCGGGCATGGCGCGCAGGTTGGGCGGCAGGCGGGCGATGGTGGCGTCGATCGCGCTCTGATGGATGGGGGTACCGTTGACGGTGGCGAGGACCGGGTCCGCCGCGGGGGGGGCGGCAATGGCGAGCCGGCCGAGGCCGAGAAGCAGCAGAAGGGCCGAAGCCCCGAGGCGCGCGCGCATGAGCGGATCCTGTGCGGGAAGGGTGGCGGGTTATGCCCGCGAGGGGCGATGGCGACAAGCCGCTTGCCCGGGGCGCGCGCGCACCGCACTCTGCGCCGGTGCCGAAGGGGGACGGGCGGATGCGCGGGCTGTTTCTGGATGCCGTCGATGACCTGGCCGCGGTGTTTCGCCGCGTCGCGCGCCCGGACGATCCGGAGGTGGACGTGCGCGAGCAGGCCGAGGCGCCGGCCGAGCAGCTGCCGTCGCTGCTGGCGGGCTACGATTTCGTGCTCGACGACCATTCGCATCTGCCCACCGCGGCGATGGCGCGCTGTCCGGGGCTGAAGCATGTGGTGTTCCTGGGCACTGGCGCGCGCAGCTACATGAACCCCGAGGAGCTGGCGGCGCTCGGCATCACCGTCCACATCATCCGCGGCTATGGCGATACCGCGGTGGCCGAGCACGCGATGGCGCTGATGTTCTCCGCCGCGCGGGGGATCGCGCGGATGGACCGCGACATGCGCGCCGGCACCTGGACGCGGATGGAAGGCCCGCAGCTGACCGGCAAGACGCTGGGGCTGATCGGCTTCGGCGGGATCGGCGCCGAGCTGGGGCGGCTCGCGCGCGGGATCGGGATGCGCGTGCTGGCGTGGAACCGCACGCCGCGGCAGGCCGATGGGGTGGATTTCGTCGCCCTGCCGGCGCTGCTGGCCGAAAGCGACGTCATCTCCCTGCATCTGCTGCTCAACGATGGGACCCGCGGGTTCCTGCAAGCCGAGCATCTGGCGGCGATGAAGCCGGGGGCGATGCTGGTGAACACCGCCCGCGGCGCGCTGGTGGACGAGGCGGCGCTGCTGGCGGCGCTGCGCGCGGGGCGGCTGCGGCACGCGGCGCTGGATGTCTTCGAGACCGAGCCGCTGCCGGCGGGGCATCCGCTGGCGGCGCTGCCGAATGTGACGCTGTCGGCGCATAGCGGGTTTCGTACGCCGGAGGCCTCCGAGCGGCTGCTGCGGATGGCGATGGATATCGCGCGCGGGCTGACACACGCGCCGGGGTGACGGGCGGCGGCCTACTCGTCCCGCCGCTGGCGGGACAGGAGAGCGGCGATCGCCGCCTCCAGCGTGACCTCGCCGGCCAGCAGCGCGGCCACCGCGCGGCAGATCGGCAGGTCCACCGCCCCGGCGCGGGCGAGCAGGGCAGGGGCGGTCGCCACCCCCTCGGTCACCGCGCGGCGCTCGGCCAGCACCGCCGCCAGCGTCCGCCCCTGGCCCAGCGCCAGGCCCAGGCTGAAATTGCGGCTCGCCGGCCCGGTGCAGGTCAGCAGCAGGTCGCCCAGGCCGGACAGCCCGCTCATCGTCTCCGCCCGCCCCCCCAGGGCCGCGGCCAGCCGGGCGAGTTCCGCGAGACCGCGGGTGATGAGGGCGGCACGCGCATTCTCCCCGAGCCCGGCCCCGATCACCGCGCCGGCGGCGATGGCGATCACGTTCTTGGCCGCGCCGCCGAGCTGGGCGCCGATCGCGTCCTCGTTGCCGTAGAGGCGGAACCGGGGCGAAGCCAGCGCCGCGGTGGCGGTGGCGCGCGCCGCGGCGTCGGGCCCGGCGATGACGGCGGCGGCGGGCAGGCCGGCGGCGACCTCATGGGCGAAATTGGGCCCGGTCAGCACCACCGAAGGCGTGTCGGGCCGGGTTTCGGCGAGGATCTCGAGCGGCAGGCGGAGGGTGCCGCGTTCCACTCCCTTGGCGCAGCAGACCAGCAGCGCGGCCGGCGGCAGCGCGGCGGCGGCGTCGCGCAGGGCCTGGGTGGGCACCGCCAGCAGCAAGATCGCCCCGGGCGGCGGGGTGGCGGCGAGGCGCAGGCCTGGCGGCAGCGGGAAGCCGGGCAGGCGGGGGTTCGCCTGCCCGTGGGCGAGGGGCGCGCGGGCGCAGAGCGTGACCTCGGCCCCCGCCCGCAGCGCCTGCAAGGCGAGCGCGGTGCCCCAGGCGCCGGCGCCCACCACCGCGACCGGCGGCCTATTCATCGGCGAGCCGCGTCACCGCGGCTCCCTCGCCGAACCCGGGCTCGGCCAAGCGGGCGCAGAGGGCGTCGAGCAGGGCCGGGGCTTCGGCCTCGAACCCATAGGGCGGGTTGGCCACCAGCAGCCCGCAGCCGTTGAGCCGGCCGGGGTCCAGCGGGGCCCGCAGCCACAGCTCGGCCGCCACCAGGTCGCGCAGCCCCTCCAGGCTGGCGAAGAAGTCGCGGATCGGGGCGCGATGCTTGATGGGGTACCAGGCGGCGAACACGCCGGCGGGGAAGCGGGCGAGGCCGGTGCGCAGGGCCCGGGCCAGGGTGGCGAATTCATCGGGCGATTCGAAGGGCGGGTCCAGCAGGATCAGCCCGCGGCGTTCGGGCGGGGGGAGCAGGGCTTTCACCGCCTGGTAGCCGTCGCGGAGGTGAACGCCCACCTGCGGGTCGCCGGCGAAGCGGGCGCGCAGGCCGGCGTGGTCCTCCGGGTGCAGTTCGCAGCAGGCGAGCCGGTCGCCGGGGCGGAGCAGGGCGCGGATCAGGGCCGGCGAGCCGGGGTAGAGGCCGAGGCTGCGGACGATGGCGAGGTAGCGCGCGAGCGGATCGTCCGTCCCGCCGCCGCCCGAGGCGGGCGGCTTGTCGGCCAGCAGCCGGCCGATCCCGGCCCGCCATTCGCCGGTGCGGGTGGCCGGTTCCGCTTGCAGGTCGGCGAAGCCCGCCCCCGCGTGGGTGTCCAGCACCAGGAACGGCCGCGGCTTGCGGGCGAGCGCGTCGAGCAGCCAGACCAGCAGCGCGTGTTTCGTGACGTCGGCGAAATTTCCGGCGTGGAAGGCATGGCGGTAGTTCATCCCGCCGGTATCTATTCCACCGTGACCGATTTCGCCAGGTTGCGCGGCTGGTCCACGTCGGTCCCCTTCAGCACCGCCACGTGATAGGCCAGCAGCTGCACCGGGATCGCGTAGAGGATCGGCGCCACGAACGGATCGACCGCCGGCAGCACGATGGTTTCAGCCGCGATCGACGCCAGCCGCGCCGCTCCGTCGGCGTCCGACAGCACGATCACCTGCCCGCCGCGGGCGGCGGCTTCCTGCAGGTTCGACGCGGTCTTCTCGAACAGCGGGCCGGAGGGGGCGATGGCGATCACCGGCACCGAACGGTCGATCAGCGCGATCGGCCCGTGCTTCATCTCCCCGGCGGCGTAGCCTTCGGCATGGATGTAGCTGATCTCTTTCAGCTTCAGGGCCCCTTCCAGGGCCACCGGGAAGCAGTTGCCGCGGCCGAGATAGAGCACGTCGCGGGCCTCGGCGATGCGCGCGGCCAGGCGTTGGATGGTGGCGTCATGGTCCAGCACCTCGGCCGCCCGTCCGGGCACTTCCAGCAGCGCCGCGGTCAGCGCCGCCTCGGTGGCGGCATCGATCGTCCCGCGCGCCCGCGCGGTGGCGAGCGCGAGGCAGGCCAGCACCGAGAGCTGGGCGGTGAAGGCCTTGGTGGAGGCGACCCCGATCTCCGGCCCGGCCACGGTCTGCAGGACCGCATCCGATTCGCGCGCCATCGAGCTCTCCGGGACGTTCACCACCGAGAGCACGTGCTGGCCCTGTTCGCGCATGTAGCGAAGGGCGGCCATGGTATCGGCGGTCTCGCCCGATTGCGAGACCAGCAGGCCGAGTCCGCCCGGCGGCAGCGGCGGGGCGCGGTAGCGGAACTCGCTGGCGACGTCGCCGTCCGCCGGCAGGCGTGCCAGCGTCTCGAACCACCAGCGCCCGACCATGCCGGCGTAGAAGGCCGAACCGCAGGCGCTGATGGTGACCCGCGGGATGGCGGCCAGATCGAACGGCAGCTCCGGCAACTGCACCGCGCGGGATGCCGGGGAGACCATCTGATGGAGCGAATCGCCGATCACCGCCGGGTGCTCGTGCAACTCCTTTTCCATGAAATGGCGGAAATTGCCCTTGCCGATCGCGGCTCCGGTGAGTTGGGTGAGCTTGACCTCGCGCGCCACCTGCGCCCCGGTGGCATCGAAGAAACGGGCGCCGGCGTGGTCGATCGCCACCCAGTCGCCGTCACGCAGATAGGCGATGCGGCGGGTGAGCGGGGCCAACGCCAGCGCGTCGGAGCCCACGAACATCTCGCCCTCGCCGAAGCCCACCGCCAGCGGCGCGCCGTTCTGCGCGCCGACGATGAGGTCGGGGTGGCCGGCGAAGATCATCGCCAGCGCGTAGGCCCCTTGCAGCCGGCGGAGCGCGGTGCCGGCGGCCTCGAGCGGGGGAAGGCCGCGCGCCAGCAGCAGATCGACCAGCTGGGCGACGGTTTCCGTATCCGTCTCGGTGGTGAAACACTGGCCGGCGGCCTCGAGCTCGGCGCGCAGCGCGGCGTGGTTCTCGATGATGCCGTTATGGACCACCGCGACGCGGGCGGTGCCGTGCGGGTGGGCATTGCTCTCGGTGGGCGCGCCATGGGTCGCCCAGCGGGTATGGCCGATGCCGGTGGTGCCGGGAAGCGGAGCCGCGTCCAGTGCTGTGGCGAGGTTGCCGAGCTTGCCCTGGGCGCGCCGGCGGACGATCTCGCCATCCACCAGGGTGGCGACGCCGGCGCTGTCGTAGCCGCGATATTCCAGCCGGCGCAGCGCGTCGATCAGCAGCGGGGAGGCGGGGCGGACGCCGATGACGCCGATGATGCCGCACATGGCTCAGCCCTTGTCGGTTCGGGGGGGGACGGGCCGGCCGCGCCCGGGCTTGACCACCTGGCGGGCTCGGCCGAGGGCCAGCGCGCCATCCGGCACGTCCTCGGTGATGACGCTGCCGGCACCGGTCACCGCGCCGGCGCCGACCCGCACCGGGGCCACCAGCGCGGTATCGGAACCGATGAAGGCACCGGCGCCGATCTCCGAACGGTGCTTGGCCACGCCGTCATAGTTGCAGGTGATGGTGCCGGCGCCGATATTGGCGCCGGCGCCGACCGTGGCGTCGCCCAGGTAGGTGAGGTGGTTGGCCTTGGCGCCGGCGCCGAGCGCCACCGCCTTGAGCTCGACGAAATTGCCGACATGCGCGCCCGCGCCCAGCACGGTCGCCGGGCGCAGCCGGGCGAACGGACCGACGATCGCACCGCGCCCCACCACGCAGCCTTCCAGGTGGCAGAAGGCGCGGATCTCGGCGCCGGACTCCACCCGCACCCCGGGGCCGAAGACGACGTTGGGGCCGATGGTCACATCCGCCTCCAGCACCGTGTCGGCCGAGAGGAAGACCGAGCCGGGGTCGGTAAGCGTCACCCCGCCCTCCATCGCCGCCGCGCGCAGCCGGGCCTGCACCACCGCCTCGGCGGCGGCGAGTTCGGCGCGCGAATTGATGCCGGCGAGTTCGGCCGCGTCCGCTTCCACCACCGCCACGCGCACGCCCTCGGCGCGGGCCAGCGCGACCACGTCGGTCAGGTAGTATTCGCCACGGGCGTTGTCGGGGCGCACCGCCGCGAGCCAGCGGCGCAAGCCGGCGGCCGGGCCGATCAGCGCGCCGGCGTTGCACAGGGTCACGGCGCGCTCGGCGGCGGAGGCATCGGCGGCCTCGACGATGCGCGTGACATAATCGCCGTCCAGGATCACCCGCCCATAGGCGCCCGGATCGGCGGCGCGGAAGGCGAGCAGCGCGAGGCCGGCATCCCCCCGGGCGCGGCGGTCGCGGAGGCGACGCAGGGTTTCGGTGCGGATCAGCGGGTTGTCGGCATACAGCACCGCCACCTCGCCGTCGCCGAACAGCGCCTCCGCCTGGCGGGCGGCGTCGGCGGTGCCCCGCCGGTCCTGCTGGACCACCACCGGATGCGGGGCGGCGGCGGCGGCCAGCGCCTCCATCCCCGGCCCCACCACCACCACGATGCGGGCGAAGACCGGGCCGGCGGCATCGATCAGGTGGCGCAGCATCGGCCGGCCGGCGATCGGGTGCAGCGCCTTGGGCAGGGCCGAGCGCATCCGGGTGCCCATGCCGGCGGCCAGAACAACGGCGGTGGCGTCCATGCCCGCATCCTGCGATATCGGCCCGGCCTAGCGTCCCGCCGCCCGTCGTGTCAAAGCCTTGCACCGTCACTTTCAATTTCGGAGCGTAACCGGTGCGCCCCATCCTGGTCTGCGATCTCGACGGCACCCTGGTGGACACGGTCCCCGATCTGGCGGCGATCCTCAACCAGGTGATGGGCGCGCGCGGGCTGGCGCCGTTCGGGCTGGCGGAGACGGCGGCGATGGTGGGCGACGGGGTGGCGGCGTTGCTGGACCGCGCCTTCGCCGCCCGGGGGCGGGACCCGGACCCGGCGGCGGTGGGGGAATATATCGCCGCCTATGGAGCGCGGCCGGATGCCGAAAGCCGGCTCTACCCCGGCGTCGCCGAGGGGTTGGCGGCGCTGGGCGCGGCGGGCTGGCGGTTCGCGGTCTGCACCAACAAGCCGGAAGCGCCGGCGCGGGCGCTGCTGGCGGCACTTGGCATCGGCGGGCGGTTCGCCGCCGTGGGCGGGGGCGACAGTTTCCCCACCCGCAAGCCCGATCCTGGACATCTGCGCGCCACCCTGGCGGCGGCCGGGGCGGCGGCGGCGGAGGCGGTGATGCTGGGCGATCATCCCAACGATCTGGCGGCGGCGCGCGGGGCCGGCGTTCCCGCGATCTTCGCTGCCTGGGGCTATGGGCGCGTGGCGGAGGCGCCAGTTGGGGGAGTGACGGTTGGGGGAGTGACGGTGGGGGGAGTGACGGTGGCGCGGCGCTTCGCCGAGGTGCCGGCGCTGGCGGCCGGGTTGCTGGGCGTGGGGCTTCACCGTTCCGGCCCGCGGCCATAGTCTCGCGCCGCTTCACAACGCCACGGTCAGCGTCCCATGGATGACGAATCGCCCCGCGAATCGATGAGCTTCGACGCCGTGATCGTCGGTGCCGGCCCGGCCGGGCTGGCGGCGGCGATCCGGCTCAAGCAGCGCGCGCCGGAGGCGGCGGTCTGCGTGGTGGAAAAGGGCGGCGAGGTCGGCGCGCACATCCTCTCCGGCGCGGTGGTGGAGCCGCGCGCGCTGGCCGAGCTCTTCCCCGACTGGCGGGATCGCGGCGCGCCGCTCGACACCCCGGCGACCGAGGACCGGTTCTTCTACATGACCGAGACCCGCGCCTTCCGCCTGCCCACCCCCCCGCAGATGCACAACACCGGAAACTATATCGTCAGCCTGGGCGATGTGGTGCGCTGGCTGGGCAGGGAGGCCGAGGCGCTGGGGGTAGAGATCTATCCGGGCTTCGCCGCCGCCGACCTGCTGATCGAGGACGGCCGCGTGGCCGGGGTCGCCACCGGGGACATGGGAATCGGCAAGGATGGCGCGCCGGGGCCGAATTTCCAGCGCGGGATGGAGCTGCGCGCGCCCTACACCCTGCTCGCCGAGGGTTGCCGCGGCTCGCTTTCCAAGCAGGCGATCGCGCGCTTCGGCCTGCGCGCCGGCGCGCAGGAGCAGACCTTTGCGATCGGCATCAAGGAGTTGTGGGAGATCCCCGCGGCCGGGCATCGGCCCGGGCTGATCGAGCACAGCATCGGCTGGCCGTTGCGGGCCGATACCTATGGCGGATCGTTCCTCTATCATTTCGGCAACAACCTGGTCTCGTACGGGTTCGTGGTCGGGCTGGATTATTCCAACCCGTGGCTGTCGCCGTTCGAGGAGATGCAGCGCTTCAAGACCCACCCGGCGGTGCGCGGCCATTTCGCCGGCGGGCGGCGGATCAGCTACGGGGCGCGGGCGCTGAACGAGGGCGGGTTCCAGTCGATCCCCCGGCTGGTGTTTCCGGGCGGGGCGCTGATCGGCGATTCCGCCGGATTCGTGAATGTGCCCAAGATCAAGGGCTCGCACACGGCGATGAAGACCGGGATGCTGGCCGCCGAGGCGGTGGCCGACGCGCTGGCGGCCGCGCGGCCGGCGCTGATCGAGGCTTATCCGGCGGCGCTGCGCGAGAGCTGGGTGTGGGAGGAATTGCGGGCGGTGCGCAACATCCGCCCCGGCTTCGCGCGTCTCGGCCTCTGGGGCGGCCTCGTGAACGCGGCGCTCGAGACCTATGTGACCCGTGGCGCCTCGCCCTGGACCTTGCGCCATCCGCACGCCGACAACGAGACGCTGCGCCCGGCGGCGGACGCGCCGCGGATCGCCTATCCGAAACCGGACGGAGTGGTGAGCTTCGATCGGCTGTCCTCGGTGTTCATTTCCAACACCAACCACGAGGAGAATCAGCCGGCGCATCTGCGGCTGGCCGATCCGGCGGTGGCGGTGGCGACCAACCTGGCCCGCTACGGGGGGCCGGAGGCGCGCTATTGCCCGGCCGGGGTCTATGAGTTCGTGGGGGTCGAGGAGGGCGCGCCGCGGTTGCAGATCAACGCGCAGAACTGCGTGCATTGCAAGACGTGCGACATCAAGGACCCGACGGGGAACATCACCTGGACGGTGCCGGAGGGCGGCGGCGGGCCGGCTTATCCTTCGGGGATGTAGTCCGCCTCCAGGCGGTAGAGCGTGACCTCCCGGCTCTCCCGATCCTCCAGTTCGCGCGTCGTGGGCACGCTGTAGCGGGCCAGCGCCGCCAGACCCGCCGGCAGATAGGCGCGGCCGGGATCGGCCAGGATCACCTCCGCGGTTCGCGCCTGCGTGCGCAGCCAAGGCAGGATGCGCGCGGTCATCGGCGCCTCGTAGCAGACGTCGCCGGCCAGGATCAGGTCCCATTGTCCAGGCGTGCCGACCACGTCATCTGCCGCCACCGTCACCGGCACCCCGTTCTCGGCCGCGTTCAGCGCGATGGCGGCGCGGGCCAGGGGGTCGATCTCGGCTGCCGCCACCGAAGCCGCCCCGGCCCGGGCGCAGGCGATCGCGGCGATCCCCCCGCCGGCGGCGAAATCCAGCACCCGCCGCCCGGCGACCAGCTCGGGATGGTCCAGCACATGCCGCGCCAGCGCCTGCCCGCCCGGCCAGGCGAAGGCCCAGAACGGCGGCGCCAGGTCGCGGGCGGCGAGCCAGGCCTCGGTGGCCTGCCACAGCGGCGTGATCTCGGTGGCGCTCCAGAGGGTCAGTTCGGGCGCCAGCGCCGGGTGGGCCAGGGTGGTATGGGCGCGGATGAAGTCGGCGGCGGTCACGCCCGCGCGGCCCGCCAGACATAGCCGGCGCCGGAAGCGAGCGTGCTGGCCGCCACCGCCCAGGTCAGCCCCCACAGGCTCCAGCCGGCCCAGGGGCCCGCGGCGCCGATCCAGCCCTGCAACAGGGTCAGCGCCACCAGCAGAATCTGCAACGCGGTGTTGAGCTTGGAGATCAGCAGCGGGCGGATCACCACCGACCGGCCGAGCAGTCCCAGCACCAGCACCCCGCCGACGATCACGATGTCGCGGAAGACCACCAGCACCGCCAGCCAGGCCGGGGTATCGCCGACCGCGGCCAGGGTGATGAACATGGTTACCAGCAGCGCCTTGTCGGCCACCGGGTCGATCAGCGCGCCGACGGTCGATCCACCGCCCAGTCGGCGGGCCAGCCAGCCGTCGATGGCATCCGACACGCCGGCGGCCAGGAACAGGGCGAAGGCGGCGCCCGGGCGATGGGCGATGACGAACCAGAACGCGCCCGGCACCGCGCATAGCCGGGCGAAGGTGATGAGGTTGGGCAGCGTCACCAGCGCGTCGGTGGCGGCGCGGTCGTGTTCCAGGCCGCCGTCAGGCATCGGCGCCGCACCAGGTTGCGGCTGGCCCGTTCCTGCCGGTCTTGCCCTTTGTGGTGGTCCGCCCGTATGCCCCGTTCATGCAGCTTTCCCTAGCGTATCGAGGGCCAGGATGACCAGCAGCCCGCGTGGCCTCAGCTACCGCGACGCCGGGGTGGATATCGATGCCGGGGAGGCGTTGGTGGCCGCCATCGCGCCGCTCGCGCGCGCCACCGCCCGGGCAGGCAGCCTGGGCGGGATCGGCGGCTTCGGGGCGCTGTTCGATCCGCGCGCGGCCGGCTACGCCGACCCGATCCTGGTGGCCACCACCGACGGCGTCGGCACCAAGCTGAAGATCGCCATCGAGACCGGCCTGCACGCCGAGGTGGGGATCGATCTGGTCGCGATGTGCGTGAACGATCTGGTGGTCCAGGGTGCTGAGCCGCTGTTCTTCCTGGATTATTTCGCCACCGGCCGGCTGGACGTGGCGCAGGCGCGCGGGGTGATCGGCGGCATCGCCGACGGCTGCCGCGAGGCCGGCTGTGCGCTGGTGGGCGGGGAGACCGCCGAGATGCCGGGGATGTATGCCGGCGCGGATTACGACCTGGCCGGATTCGCGGTCGGCGCGGCCGAGCGCGGGCGGCTGCTGCCGCGCGACGTGACCGCCGGTGACGCGGTGCTGGGGCTGGCGAGCAGCGGCGTGCATTCCAACGGATTCTCGCTGGTGCGCCGGGTGGTGGCGGCTGCCGGGCTGGGCTGGGAGACGCCGGCGCCGTTCGCGCCCGGGCGCAGCCTGGGCCAGGCGCTGATGGCGCCCACGCGGCTTTACGTGCGCGCGCTGCTGGCGCTGCACCGGGCCGGGCTGCTGAAGGCGGCGGCGCATATCACCGGCGGTGGCCTCCCCGGCAATCTGCCGCGGGTGCTGCCGGACGGCACGGTGGCGGTGCTGAACGCGGACTGGCCGGTGCCGCCGGTGTTCCGCTGGCTGGCCGCGACCGGCAACATCGCGCCGGCCGAGTTGCTGCGGGTGTTCAATTGCGGGGTGGGCATGGCGGTGGTGGTGGAGGCCGCCCGCGCCGCCGAGGCCGCCGCGTTGCTGACCGCGGCCGGGGAGATGGTGTTCCCGCTGGGCCGGATCGAGGCCGCCGCCGCGCCGGCCGCGCCGGCCACGCTGCGCCTGACCCCGCAAGCGGGCTGGCCGGGATGAAGCGCCCGGTCGGCGTGCTCATCAGCGGGCGCGGGTCCAACCTGGGCGCGCTGCTGGCGGCGGCGCGGGCGCCGGACTACCCGGCGCGGATCGCGCTGGTGATGTCCAACCGGGCGGATGCGCCGGGGCTGGCGCTGGCGACGCAAGCGGGAGTCCCGGCGCGGGTGATCGCGCATCGCGCGTTCGGCGCCGACCGGGCGGCGCACGAGGCGGCGCTGGACGGGGCGCTGCGCGCGGCTGGCGTGGAGATCGTCTGTCTGGCCGGCTACATGCGCCGGCTGACGCCGTTCCTGGTGGGCGCCTGGGCGGGGCGGATGCTGAACATCCATCCCTCGTTGCTGCCGGCGTTTCCGGGGCTCGAGACCCATGCGCGCGCGCTGGCGGCCGGGGTGCGGCTGCATGGCTGCAC
>JAKBCO010000072.1:11800-14462 GCA_021807785.1 Pseudomonadota bacterium | reverse complement strand
TACGGGTCGTAGGCCAGCACCCGCATCCGGAACAGGCCGCGGCAGAGTTCGGCCACCCGGGCCCCCACGTTGCCGAGGCCGACGATGCCCACGGTGCGGCCCAGGATGTCATGGCCCATGAACGCGGTGCGGGAGATGCCGGGATGGGCGCGCATGAAGCGGTCGGTCTCGCCGATGCGCTTGGACAGCGCCAGCATCAGGCCCAGCACGTGTTCGGCCACGCCCTCCTTGTTGCCGCCCGACTGGTTGACCACCAGCACCCCGGCGGCGGTGCAGGCGGCAACATCGACGGTGTCGAATCCGGCGCCGTTGGAGGAGACCACCAGCAGGTTCGGCGTCCGCGCCAGCAGGGCCGCGGTGCCGTGGAACGGCAGGGCCAGCTCGTCGCGGGTGGCGCCGATCTGATAGGCGTGCGCCTGTTCCAGCACCGGACCCACCACGCCGGCGGGGCTGTCGTTGTGCAGCTGGTCCACATGCACGTCCGGCCGGGTGGCGAGGATTTCCAGGAACACGGGGTGGGACACCGCGTTGACGTAGAACACGCGGTTGGAATTGGGCGTCATGGACGGGCTCCGCTGCAAGGTCCCGGCCGGATTAGCCGCCGGGCCGTCGGGCGGCAACCCGCGCGATCAGCCGGTCTCCTCGAGCCCGATCGCGCGCAGCCGCGCCGCTTCGCTGTCCCATCCCGCGCGTTCCTTCACGTTGAGGAACAGGTGCACGCCCCGGCCGAGCTCCTCCGCCAGCGCCACCCGCGCCTTGGCGCCGATGGCGCGGATGCGCGCGCCCCCGGCGCCGATCAGGATCGCCTTGTGCCCGGGACGGCTGACATAGACCGTGGCGTCGATCCGCACCGACCCGTCCGGCCGCTCCGTCCAGGATTCGGTTTCCACCGTCGCCGCGTAGGGGATTTCCTGTTGGGTCTGGAGGAAGATCTGCTCGCGCACCAGCTCGGCGGCGAAGAGCCGCTCGGGCAGGTCCGAGAGTTCGTCGGGCGGGTAGAGGAACGGGCCTTCCGGCATCGCCGCCGCCAGCGCCGCGCGCAGCGGCGGGATCCCCTCGCCGGTGGCCGCGCTGAGCGGGAAGGTCTCGGCGAACGGGGCGAGGGTGGCGGCCTCGGCGATCAGCGGCAGCAGCCGCGCCCGGCGCATCCGGTCGGTCTTGTTCAAGACCAGCCAGGCCGGGCGGCCGATGGCGGCGAGGTCGCCGGCGATGGCGCGCACCGCATCGGTCAGCCCGGCGGCGGCATCGAGCACCAGCAGCGCGAGATCGGCATCCCGTGCCCCTCCCCAGGCGGCGGCCACCATGGCGCGGTCCAGCCGCCGGCGCGGGCGGAAGATGCCGGGGGTATCCACCAGGATCACCTGCGTCCCTGCCTCCATCATCACCCCGCGCACCCGCGCCCGCGTGGTCTGCGCCTTCGGGGTGACGATCGAGAGCCGCGCCCCGGTGAGCCGGTTGAGCAGGGTGGATTTGCCCGCGTTGGGCGCGCCCAGCAGGGCGGCGAAGCCGCAGCGGCTCATGCGAAGGCGGCCCGGATGCGGCCCCAGCCTTCCAGCGTCTCCGGGTGGTCGGGCAGGATCTGGATCGCGAACTGGGTGTAGCCGGCATCGCGCAGATCGCCGATGCGCGCGCGCAGTTCCGCGGCGGTGCCGGTGAAGGTGGTCTGGCGGATCAGCTCGGCGGTGACGAAGGGGCGTTCCTCCGGCTTCACGAAGAGCAGATGGCCGCGATGGTTGGCCATGTAGCGCGCCTCGGGCGGGGTGAAATCGCGGGCCAGGGCGACATAGCCCGCGACCTCGGCGGCGACCGCCTCCGGCACCTTGGAACTGTTGGGCAGGCCGGCCAGCGCCTCGTCGGCGGCCCGGTGCAGCAGCACCGCGGCGCGCGGCCCGGCCTCGGCCAGGGCGCGGGGGGAATCGAAGGCCTCGCCCGGTTCCAGGATGCAGCCGAGGGCGAAGGCGGTGGCTTGCAGCGGCGCGCTGCGCCCGGCCGCGGCCCAGGCCGCCTGCATCGCCGCCAGTTCCGCCGCCCCCGAGCGGGGCACGCCGATGAAATTGAGCCATCCCGCGCCGAGCCGCGCGGTCAGTGCCCGCGCCCGCGGCCCGTAGGCCGAGACATGCAGCGCAACCGGATCGGCGGTGTTGATGAGCCCCAGTTCGGGGTTGAGGAAGCGGATCGGGTGGGTCTCGCCTTCCATGGTGAAATCGACCGTCTCGCCCGCGAGCAGCGCCATCACCTGGTTCACGTAGGTCTCGGTGGCCTTCAGGGTCATGGCGCCGAAGCCCATGGCGCGGCGGGCGGTGAAGCCGGTGCCGACGCCGAAATCGATCCGCCCCGGCGCCAATGCGTTGAGCGACGCGAAGGCGGCCGCGGTGACCGGGGCGATGCGGTTCGACGGCACCAGCACCCCGGTGCCGAGCCGGATGCGGGTGGTGTGCATCGCCGCCGCGGCCATCGCCACGAACGGGTCGGCGCAGAGCATCTGCGTGTCGTAGAACCAGGCATGGGTGAAGCCCAGGGCTTCCGCGCGGGCGACGATCTTCCACGAGTCGGCGGCGCTGGGAACGGCGATGCCGAAATCCATGAGCTTGGTCCTTGCTGCTTGCGGCAGTATAGCGCGCCCTTGAGCGGCGCCCTATGCCGGGGCGTCGCCAAGGGGCGT
>JAKBCO010000072.1:0-11700 GCA_021807785.1 Pseudomonadota bacterium | reverse complement strand
GGGGCGTGTCATGTCCGTTGTCCTGCTCGAAACCGCGCCGGATGGGGTGGCCACCGTCACCCTCAACCGCCCGGAGATCGGCAACGCCTATAACGGGGCGATGCTGGAGGCGCTGATCGACGGGCTGGAGCGGCTCGCCGCCGCGCCGGGGCTGCGCGCGCTGGTGCTGCGCGGGGCGGGCAAGCATTTCCAGGCCGGGGCGGACATCAACTGGCTGGCCGCCGCGACGCGCGATCCGCCGGGGCGGAACTACGCGGCCTCGGTCGCCACCACCAAGGCGATGCAGCTGCTCAACGAGTTTCCGCATCCCACCATCGCGGTGATCCATGGCGCCTGTTTCGGCGGCGGGGCCGGGCTCGCCTGCTGCGTCGATGTGGCGCTGGCGACGCCGGCGGCGCGCTTCGGCATCACCGAGGTCCGGGTCGGCGTGGCGCCGACGCCGATCTCCACCCACATGGTCAATGCGATCGGGCTGCGGCAGACCCGCCGCTACGCGCTGACCGGCGAGGCGTTCGACGCCGCCGAGGCGCTGCGCATCGGCCTGGTCCACGAGGTGGTGGCGGCCGAGGCGGTGGAGGCGCGGCTCGCCGCGATCCTGGAGGCGATCCGCCGCGGCGCGCCGGGGGCGGTGGCACTGACCAAGCGGTCCTTCCTGGCCGCCAACGGCCTCACTCTGGATGCCGGCGCGATCGCGACCCTGGCCCGAGAGGGGGCCGCGCAACGGGAGACCGCGGAGGCGCGTGAGGGAACCGATGCGTTCCGGGCCCGGCGCGACCCGCCCTGGTTCCGGCGCGCCCCGCAGCCGTGCTAGGCTGCGCGGGATCGGAGAGACCGCCATGTCGCTCGCCCGCGCCTTGAACCGCCGCCTGCGCGCCGTCGCGGTGCCGCTGGTGCTGTTCGGCCTGACCGGAGTCTTCACCTACAGCGCCGTTCACGGCGACCACGGGCTGGTCGCCTATCGGCAGCGCGAGGCGCTGCTCGCGCGCACCGAAGCCAGGCTCGCCGGGCTCAAGGCACGGGAGACGCGCTGGCAGATCCAGGTGGCGGCGCTGCGGTCCGATCACCTCGATCTCGACCTGCTCGACGAGCAGGCGCGGGAGATGCTGAACCTCTCCAATCCGCGCGACATCCTGATGCCCTATCCGGACGGGCAGCGGCTCTACTGAACCCTCGGGGCGGAACCTCGCGTGGCCGGCCGCCCTGCCGTCATGGCCGGCGCGAGGGCCGGCCATGACGGGAGGGCGGCCGGCTGGTGACCCGAGGCGGGCGGCGGCAAGCGCGCTGCGAATTTCGCGGCGGGCACGACGGTCGATTGCGTGATCTGGCCACCAAAGGAAATTTTATTACCTGCCCGTCGCCGCGACCCCGCCGCCGTCAACCGGTTAACCGCATTTCGGGTGACAACCCCTATCGCGTTGCACCATAAGCGGAATTTCTCCTTCCGACGCTTGCTCGCCGCGCGCCGTCGGCGATAACACCGGCCAGGAACGCTTCCGGGAGGCACGCCATGGCCCAGACCGCCGACAAGCCGCGCCGCGGCAAAGCGCGCGAGACCGCGCCCGACAAGGACCTGCTGCTGCACGCCTATCACGACATGCTGCTGATCCGCCGGTTCGAGGAGAAGGCCGGCCAGCTCTACGGCATGGGGCTGATCGGTGGGTTCTGCCACCTCTATATCGGCCAGGAGGCGGTGGTGGTGGGGATGCAGATGGCGATCGGGCCGGGCGATCAGGTCATCACCTCCTATCGCGACCACGGGCACATGCTGGCGACGGGCATGGACCCCAGGGGGGTGATGGCCGAGCTCACCGGCCGCGCCGGCGGGTATTCGCACGGCAAGGGCGGGTCGATGCACATGTTCTCGAAGAAGACCAACTTCTTCGGCGGGCACGGGATCGTCGGCGCGCAGGTCAGCCTGGGGCTCGGTCTCGGCTTCTCCGACTGGTATCGCGGCAACGACCGGGTGGCGCTGACCTATTTCGGCGAGGGCGCGTCCAACCAGGGCCAGGTCTTCGAAAGCTTCAACCTGGCCGCGCTGATGAAGCTGCCGGTGGTGTTCATCATCGAGAACAACAAATACGGCATGGGTACCAGCGTGGAGCGCGCCTCGGCCTCGCATGATCTCTCGAAGAACGGCGCCGCCTGGGGGATTCCGGGGATGCAGGTGGACGGGATGGATGCGCTGGCGGTGCGCGAGGCCGGGCTCGCCGCGGTCGCGGCCTGCCGCGCCGGCAAGGGGCCGTATCTGCTGGAGATGAAGACCTATCGCTACCGCGGCCATTCCATGTCCGACCCGGCGCGCTACCGCACCCGCGAGGAGGTGCAGATGATGCGCACCCAGCATGATTGCATCGAGGGCGCGCGCCACAAGCTGGAAATGCTGGGGGTGAGCGAGGACGAATTCAAGCGCATCGACGACGAGATCAAGGCCCTGGTGCAGGAGGCGGCGGATTTCGCGCAGACCAGCCCGGAACCCGATCCGGCGGAACTCTATACCGACGTGCTGGTGGAGGGCTGAGCGATGGCAACCCAGATCCTGATGCCCGCCCTGTCGCCCACCATGACCGAAGGCAAGCTGGCGCGCTGGCTGAAGACCGAGGGCGACGCGGTGCGCGCCGGCGACGTGATCGCCGAGATCGAGACCGACAAGGCGACGATGGAAGTGGAGGCGGTGGACGAAGGCCGGCTCGCGCGCATCCTGGTGCCCGAGGGGACTGAGGGGGTGGCGGTGAACACCCCGATCGCCGTGCTGGCGGCCAACGGCGAGGACGTCTCCGCGGCAATGCCGTCGCCGGCGCCCGCGCCCGCCGCGCCCGCCCCCGCGGTTGCCGCGCCGACACCGCCGGTGGCCGCCGCGCCGGCGGAGGACAAGGATTGGGGTCCGACCAAGCCGATCACCGTGCGCGAGGCGCTGCGGGACGCGATGGCGGCCGAACTCCGCCGCGATGCGGACGTGTTCCTGCTGGGCGAGGAGGTCGCGCAATACCAGGGCGCCTACAAGATCAGCCAGGGCCTGCTGGACGAATTCGGCCCCAAGCGGGTGATCGACACCCCGATCACCGAGCACGGCTTCACCGGCATGGCGGTGGGCGCGGCGCTGAACGGGCTGAAGCCGATCGTCGAGTTCATGACCTTCAACTTCGCCATGCAGGCGATGGATCAGATCATCAATTCGGCGGCGAAAACACTCTACATGTCGGGCGGGCAGATGGGCTGCCCGATCGTGTTTCGCGGCCCGAACGGGGCCGCCTCGCGCGTCGCCGCGCAGCATTCGCAGTGCTACGCCAGCTGGTACGCGCATGTGCCGGGCCTCAAGGTGCTGGCGCCCTGGTCGTCGGCCGACGCCAAGGGGCTGCTGCGCGCGGCGATCCGCGACCCCAACCCGGTGATCTTCCTGGAAAACGAGATCCTCTACGGCCACAGCTTCGAGTGCCCGGTGGACGAGGAGTTCGTGCTGCCGATCGGCAAGGCGAAGATCGAACGCCCCGGCGACCGGGTGACCATCGTCGCCTTCTCCATCATGGTCGGGGTGGCGCTGGAAGCAGCCAAGGCCTTGGCCGAGAAGGGGATCGAGGCGGAGGTCATCAACCTGCGCTCGCTCCGCCCGCTGGATACGGAAACCATCGTCGCCAGCGTGAAGAAGACCAACCGGCTGGTGACGGTGGAGGAAGGCTGGCCGTTCGCCGGCATCGGCGCCGAGGTGGCGATGCAGATCATCGAGCAGGCGTTCGACTGGCTGGACGCACCGCCGGTGCGGGTCCACGGCGTTGACGTGCCGTTGCCCTATGCGGCGAATCTGGAGAAGCTGGCGCTGCCGCAACCCGCCTGGGTGGTGGACGCGGTCAGCCGGATCATCTGAGGAGAGCGCGAGGCCATGGCCACCAACATCCTGATGCCGGCACTGTCGCCCACCATGACGGAGGGCACGCTGGCGCGCTGGCTGAAGAAGGAAGGCGAAACGATCAAGGCGGGCGACGTGATCGCCGAAATCGAGACCGACAAGGCGACGATGGAGGTGGAGGCGGTGGACGAAGGCGTGCTGGGCAGGATCCTCGTCGCCGACGGCACCGAGGGGGTGAAGGTGAACGCGCCGATCGCGGTGCTGGTGGCGAAGGGCGAAGCGGTGCCGGCGGGTGCGCCTGCACCGGCTGCGGCTGCGGCGGCCATGGCGGCCCCGGAACCCGCGAGCCGTCCCCCGGCCGCGCCGGTGTCGCCTGCCTCGGCGGCGCCGGTATCGGTCCATAACGGGGCGCGCGTGTTCATCTCCCCATTGGCCCGGCGCATGGCCGCGCAGGCGGGGATCGATCCCGCCGGCCTGGCCGGCTCCGGCCCGCATGGGCGAATCGTGAAGGCGGATATCGAGGCCGCGTTGGCCAAACCCGCCGCCACGCCCGCGCCTGTCGCCGCCGCGGCCCCGCGCCCGGCGGCGCCGGCGCCGGTGGTGACCGCGCCGCACCGCCTGGTGCCCAACAGTTCCATGCGCAAGGTGATCGCGCGCCGCCTGACCGAGGCGAAGCGGGACATCCCGCATTTCTACGTGTCGATGGATATCGAGATCGACGCGCTGCTGAAGCTGCGGGAAGAGCTCAATGCCCGGTCCCCGAAAGACGGGCCGGGCGCGTTCCGGCTGTCGGTGAACGATCTGATCATCAAGGCCGCCGCCGTCACCTTGCGCCGCATCCCGAAGGTGAACGCAAGCTATACCGAGGACAACGTCATCCTGTACGACGACGTCGATATTTCCGTGGCCGTTTCGATTCCGGACGGGCTGATCACGCCGATCGTGCGCAAGGCGGATCAGAAAGGGCTGGCGGCGATCAGCACCGAGATGAAGGACCTGGGCGCGCGCGCCAAGGCGGGCAAGCTGAAACCGGAGGAGTTCCAGGGCGGCGGGTTCTCGATCTCCAACATGGGGATGTTCGGGGTGTCGAATTTCGCCGCCGTCATCAATCCCCCGCAAGCGGCGATCCTGGCGGTGGCGGCGGGGCAGCAGCGGCCGGTGGTGAAGAACGGCGCATTGGCGATCGCCACCGTGATGACCTGCACCCTGTCGGTGGATCACCGCGTGGTGGACGGGGCGCTGGGGGCGGAATGGCTGGCTTCGTTCAAGGCGGTGGTGGAAGACCCGATGAGTTTGATGCTGTGACCCGGTATCGCCCCGTCACGTCCGCGCCGCGTCCCGTCATGGCCGGGCTTGACCCGGCCATCCACCTCCCGCCCGTGCCCGCCGCGTGATCAGGCACGGCCATGCCGGGAGGGTGGGTGTACATCCTGACCAACCACCCCAACGGCACCCTCTATATCGGCGCCACCAACGATCTGGCGCGCCGGCGTGGGGAACATCGACAAGGCTTGGGCAGTGCGTTCGTCTGAAAGCACGACCTGAAACGGTTCGTCTATGCCGAATAGCATGACGACATCCGCACCGCGATCCAGCGCGAGACCAGCCTCAAACGTTGGCCGCGGGCCTGGAAGGTGGCGCTTATCACGACGCAGAACCCGGACTGGTCGGATCTGGCCGACCGGATCGTCTGATCGGGTGCGCCGGTGCGGGCACGGTCACCGGGTGGATGGCCGGGTCAGGCCCGGCCAGGGCGGGGGTTTGGTCGGCGGTGACAGTCGGGGGAGGGCGCATGTCTGATCCGTTCGTCCTGCGGCCCGCGACCGCGGCGGATGCGCCGCAGATTCTGCGCCTGGTCCGCGCGTTGGCGGAATACGAACACCTGGTCGATCAGGTGACCGCCACCGCGGAGCAGTTCGCCCGCGCGCTGGCGGCTCCGGCCCCGCGCGCCCATGCGGCGTTGGCCTGGGTCGGCGCGGCGCCGGTCGGGATGGCGCTGTGGTATTACACGTTCAGCACCTTCGTCGGCGGCCCCGATCTGTTTCTGGAAGACCTGTTCGTCGAACCCGCGCATCGTGGCACCGGGATCGGGCTTGGACTGTTCCGCCATCTCGCGCGGACCGCCCGCGCGGAAGGCTGCCGGCGTATGGAATGGCGGGTTTTGAACTGGAACCAGCCTTCGATCGATTTCTATCACCGCCTCGGCGCGCGGCCGATGCAGGACTGGACCGTGATGCAGCTGCGGGGCGACGCCCTGGCCGCCCTCGCCGCCTGAGAAAGGACCCACGCCATGCCCGACACCAGCTTCGACCTGATCGTCCTCGGCGGCGGCCCCGGCGGCTATGTCGCTGCCATCCGCGCCGCCCAGCTCGGCATGAAGACCGCGGTGGTGGAACGCGAACATCTGGGCGGCATCTGCCTCAACTGGGGCTGCATCCCCACCAAGGCGCTGCTGCGCACGTCGGAGATCAACCACCTGCTCGGCCATCTGCCGGAATACGGCTTCGCCCCGGTCGCCGCGAAATTCGACCTCGCCGCGGTGGTCAAGCGCTCGCGCGGCGTGGCGAAGCAGCTGTCCTCCGGCGTCGCGCATCTGTTGCGCAAGAACAAGGTCACCGTCTTCGACGGCGCCGGCCGGCTGGCCGGGAAGAACACGCTCGCCGTCACCAAGGACGGCAAGCCGGTTGCCAGCCTGACCGCGCCGCACATCATCCTCGCCACCGGCGCCCGCGCCCGCCAGCTGCCGGGGATCGAGGCCGACGGCAAGCTGATCTGGTCCTACAAGGAAGCCATGGTCCCGCCGATCATGCCGAAATCGCTGCTGGTGATCGGCTCCGGCGCCATCGGCATCGAATTCGCCAGTTTCTACCGCAACATGGGCGCCGAGGTCACGGTGGTCGAAGTGCTCGACCGCATCCTGCCGGTGGAGGATGCCGAGATCTCGGCCTTCGCCCACAAGGCGTTCGAGAAGCAAGGCATGAAGCTGCTCACCGGCGCCGCGGTCAAGTCGGTGACCAAGGGCGCCGATCGCGTCACCGTCACGGTGGAAGCGGGCGGCAAGGCCCAGACCATCACCGTCGATCGCGTCATCTCCGCGGTCGGCATCGTCGGCAATGTGGAGGACATCGGCCTCGAAGGCACCGGCGTAAAGATCGACCGCACCCATGTGGTGATCGACCCGTACGGCCGCACCGGGGAGCCCGGCGTCTATGCCATCGGCGATCTCGCCGGCCCGCCCTGGCTCGCCCACAAGGCCAGCCACGAGGGCGTGATCTGTGTCGAGAAGATCGCCGGCGTGAAGGACGTCCACCCGATGGACCCGCGCAACATCCCCGGCTGCACCTATTGCCGTCCGCAGGTCGCCTCGGTCGGGCTGACCGAGGCCAAAGCGCGGGAGGCCGGGCACGACATCCGCGTCGGCCGCTTCCCCTTCATCGGCAACGGCAAGGCCATCGCCATGGGCGAGCCCGAGGGGCTGGTAAAGACCGTCTTCGATGCGAAAACCGGCGAGCTGCTCGGCGCGCACATGATCGGCGCCGAGGTCACCGAGATGATCCAGGGCTACACGATCGCCCGCACGCTGGAGGCGACCGAGGCCGAGCTCATGCACACGGTCTTCCCGCACCCCACCATCAGCGAAACGATGCACGAGGCGGTGCTGGACGCCTACAAGCGGGCGATCCATTTCTGACCCCTTGCACCGCGACTGGTTTTCCGCCCCAATCCCCCCGCGTCATGCGGGGGGAACGCGCGGATGGACCAGTGGGACTACATCATCGTCGGCGCCGGCTCGGCCGGCTGCGTGCTGGCCAACCGGCTGACCGAGGACCCGTCGGTGCGCGTGCTGCTGCTGGAAGCCGGCCCGCCCGACAATAATTTCTGGATCCCCATCCCGGTCGGCTTCAACAAGCTGCTCAACGACACCCGCTACAACTGGTGCTTCGAGACCGAACCCGAGGACAACGTGCGCGGCCGGCGCATCCCCATCCCGCGCGGCAAGACGCTGGGCGGATCGTCCTCCATCAACGGCATGCTCTATGTGCGCGGCAATCCGCTCGACTATGACACCTGGGCGCAGTTCGGCAATCGCGGCTGGTCCTACGACCAGGTGCTGCCCTATTTCCGCCGCTCCGAACATTACGAGGCCGGCGGCGACGCGACCCGCGGCCAGGGCGGGCCGCTCAACGTCGCGCCGATGCGCGAACATCACGAAATCTGCGACGCGCTGATCGATGCCGCCGCCGCCGAGGGCTGGCCCACCAACCCCGACTACAACAACGGCCACCAGGAAGGGTTCAACTACTACCAGGTGACCCAGAAGGACGGGCGCCGCTGGTCCACCGCGCGCGCCTTCCTCGATCCGGCACGCACCCGGCCCAACCTGAAGATCGAGACCGACGCGCTGGCGACCGGGCTGATCCTGGACGGCACCCGCGCCGTCGGCGTGCGCTACACGTGCCACGGCCAGCCCCTCGAAGCGCGTGCGGGCGGCGAGGTGCTGCTGGCCGCCGGGGCGGTGAAATCACCGCATCTGCTGGAACTCTCCGGGATCGGCGCGCCCGAGATCCTGCAAGCGGCCGGTATCCCGGTGGTCCACAAGCTGGCCGGGGTGGGGGAGAACTACCGCGACCATTTCGCACCGCGCATGAACTGGCGGGTGAAGCTGCCGATCACGCTGAACGAACAGACGAGGGGCCTCAACTTCGTCAAGGAGATCGCCAACTACTTCCTTCGCCATCGTGGCATCCTGACCTTCACCGCCGGCATCGTCTATGGCTTCGTGCGCACCCGGCCGGAACTGGAAGTGCCGGACGTGCAGTATCATTTCGCCCATGCCAGCTATGCGACCGCCGCCACCCGCATCCTCGACCACAAGCCGGGGATGACCATCACCACCTACCAGTGCCGCCCCGAATCCAAGGGCTCGATCCACGCGCGCACCCCCGACCCCGCCGCCGCCCCGGCGATCCGCCCCAACTTCCTGGCCGAGCGCCTGGACCAGGAAACCGTGGTGGCAGGGATGAAGATCGCCCGGCAGATCGTGAACAACGCGCGCATGGACCGCTACCGCGATTTCGAGATGAACCCCGGCGACAAGGTGCAGACCGACGCGGATTGGCTGGAATTCGCCCGCAACAACGGGCAGACCACCTATCACGTGGTCGGCACCTGCAAGATGGGATCGGACCCGATGGCGGTGGTCGATGACACGCTCCGCGTGCGCGGCATCGATGGGCTGCGGGTGATCGATGCCTCGATCATGCCGACCCTGGTCTCGGGCAACACCAACGCCGCGGTCATCATGATCGCCGAGAAAGGCGCGGATTTCGTCAAGGCGGCCCGCAAGGCCGCCTAACCGGGGGCTGCCTCGTCCAGCTCCGCGCTCCACATCTTCTCGAGCGCGTACATCTCCCGCGCCTCCGGCTTGAACAGGTGGACCACGATATCGCCGGCATCCAGCAGCACCCAGTCGGACCCGCCGGCACCCTCCACCTGCACTCGTTTCACTCCCGCCTCCGCCAACTTGCGCGACAGATGCTCCGCCATCGCGCTGATCTGGCGGTCGGCGAGGCCGGTCGCGATCACCATGCGCTCGCAGAACGCGGCCCGTCCGGCCAGATCGAGCGTCACGATCGCCTCCGCCTTGTCATCCTCCAGGCTGGTCACGATCAGCCGTTGCAGCGCATCCAGCGCGGCATCCGGCGACGCCTGCGCCCCCCGCCGTCGCGCGGGGCCCGCCATCACCGCCTTCTTGCGCGCGCTGCCCGGGGATTTGTCGGCCAGCGGGGCCGGACGCGGCGGCTTGCGCGGGGCGCGGCGCGGCGCGGTGCCGCGGGGCGGCGGGGAGGATTTCGCTATGGCACGTCTCCTTTCGCGGCGGCGCGAATCGCGCTGGCCGAGGCTGCATGTTGTGACGCCGGAAGAAACACCCACCCCGGCGCCCGTCCCGCCAGCAGGCGGGCGGCGCGTGGCGCGAGACGCGCATGGCGCATCCGCCGCGCCGCCTGCCCGGCCAGCGCGCGCGCATTATACGACGGCCGCGGCAGGACCAGAAACGGAATCGCCCGCGCCAGCCGCATCCAGTGCCGCCAGCGCGGCAACTCGGCGAGAATATCCGCCCCCATCACCCACACGAAGCGGGCGCGGGGAAAGCGCCGGCGCAGCATCCGCACGGTATCGTAACTGAACCGCGTGCCCCACGCCGCCTCCAGCCCCGCCGCCAGCACCCGCCGCCCGTCGGCGATGCGCGCGGTACCCGCCAGGCGATGTTCATATCCCGCCATCCCGGCTTGCGGCTTCAGCACATTGCCCGGAGAAACCAGCAGCCACACCTGGTCGAGTCGCAGCCGCCGCCGCGCCTGCTCGGCCACATGCCGGTGCCCCTCATGCGCCGGATTGAAGGAGCCGCCAAGCAGCCCGATCCGCATCCGCCGCCGATCGCCGAACCGCGGCGGGGTCAGGGCCGCACCTGCCCATTTCCTTCGACCACGTAACGATACGTGGTGAGCTGCTCGGGCCCCACCGGCCCGCGCGCGTGCAGCCGGCCGGTGGCGATGCCGATCTCGGCGCCGAACCCGAACTCGCCCCCGTCGCAGAACTGGGTGGAGGCGTTCCACAGCGCCACCGCGCTGTCGATCCGCGATAGGAACCGCCGCGCCGCCGCTTCGTCTCCGGTCACGATCGCATCGGTGTGCCCGCTGCCGTGCCGCGCGATATGCGCCAGCGCCCCATCGACGCCATCGACCACCGCCACCGACAGTACCGCATCCAGCCACTCGGTATCGAAATCCCCCGGCTCGGCCGCCGGCAGGCGCGGGACGATCGCGCGCGCCGCCGCATCGGCGCGGAAGGCGCAGCCGCGCACCTCCAGCGCCTCGATCAGCGAGGGCAACATCAAGGCCGCCACCGCGCGGTCGATCAGTAACGTCTCCGTGGCGGAACAAATCCCGGTCCGCCGCAGCTTGGCGTTGACCAGCACCGCGCGCGCCATCTCGGGGTCGGCGGCGGCGTGGATATAGGTGTGGCAAAGCCCCTCGGCATGGGCCAGCACCGGCATCCGCGCCTCGCGCTGCACCCGCTCCACCAGGGATTTGCCGCCGCGCGGGATCATCAGGTCGATCAGCCCGGCCGCGCCCAGCATGGCGCCGACATAGGCGCGGTCGGTGGTGGGCGCGGTCTGCACCGCGGCCTCCGGCAGCCCCGCCTCGCGCAGCCCCGCCGCCAGCGCCTGGTGCAGTGCGGCGGCCGAGCGCGCGGCCTCCGAGCCGCCACGCAGCAAAACCGCATTGCCCGCCTTCACGCAGATCGCCGCCGCATCGGCACCCACATTCGGGCGGCTCTCGTAAATCATGCCGATCACCCCGATCGGCGCCGGAACCCGCGCGATCCGCAGTCCGTTCGGCCGCACCCAGGCATCCAGCCGACGCCCCAGCGGATCAGGCAACGCCGCCACCGCTTCCACCCCGTCGGCAATCGCCGCCACCCGCGCCGCGGTCAGCGTCAGCCGGTCCCGAAACGCCGCCGGCCCGGTCGCCGCCGCCACATCGGCCGCATTGGCCGCCAATATCTCCGGCGTCGCATCCCGCAACGCCCGCGCCATCGCAACCAACGCCGCATCCCGCGCGCCACCATCAGCCACCCTCAGAACCCGCGCCGCCGCCCGCGCCGCCTCGGCCTGGCGCTGCAAGTGCTGAAGGGAATCGTCGGAAGGGTGCATGGGGCTTGACCAGTGAGGGGGGTGTGGAGGGACCCGAAGGCCAGGGGGGCCTTGCCCCCCTGGACCCCCCACCAGGGGGATGGCCCCCTGGACCGCCATCAGTATGGTTCGGAGCGGGAGTGAGGGGTGCGGGCCGGGCCTG
>JAKBCO010000303.1 GCA_021807785.1 Pseudomonadota bacterium | reverse complement strand
CGGGCGTTCTTTCACGAGTTCGATTGTTTTTCAGGCTCTGAGATGGCCGGGCTGGAGCTGGCGCCGGGGGTGACGATCGATCCCGCCGCGCTGAGCGAGCATTTCCTGCGCGCCTCCGGCCCCGGCGGGCAGAACGTGAACAAGGTAGAAACCGCGGTCCAGCTGCGGCTGGACCTGGATGCGGCGGGGCTGGACCCCGGGATCCGCGCGCGCCTCACTCGGCTGGCCGGGCGGCGGGTCACCTCGGCCGGGGTGCTGGTCATCACCGCCCGCAGCCACCGCACGCAGGAACGCAACCGGGCCCAGGCGCTGGCCAGCCTGGCCACGCTGTTGCGCCGGGCGACGCCGGCGCCGAAGCGGCGGATCGCCACCCGGCCGGGCAAGGCCGCGCGGGAACGGCGGCTGACCGAGAAAGCCCGTCGCGGCGGGCAGAAGCGCCTTCGCGCCGGCCCCGACCCGACCGAGGGGTAGGCTACGCCGCCGCCCGCCGCCGCTGCGCGACCCCAAGCGCGATCATCGACAGCATGACGCCCAGCGCCGGGATGGCGGCGGCGGCCAGGATATCACGCCCCGACCAGCCGGCGGCGACCATCGCGCCCCCCAGCAGCGGCCCCAGGATGGTGCCAACCCGTCCCGCCCCGGTGGCCCAACCGGCACCGGTGGAGCGGATCGGCCCCGGGTAAACCCGCCCCGACAGCGCGTTGATCCCGTGCTGGCAGCCGCCCACGCCGATGCCGGCCAGGGTGACGATCCCCACCAGCAGCAGATAGGGCGGGTTGAGCACGCCGATCGCCAGCAGACTGACCACGCCCAGCGCCAGCACCCAGGTCAGCACCGTCTCCATCCCCATCCGGTCCACCACCGGGGCGGTGCCGAAGGCGCCCAGGATCGTGCCCAGCGCATAGGCGGTGGCGGCCAGGATGGCGCGCGCCGGGGCCACCCCGGCGGCGTGCAGGACCGCCGGAAGCCACAGCAGAATCAGGTAGTTGTTGAGCAGGTTGAGCAGGTTCATCGCCCACAGCGCCAGGGTGGAGGGCGCCAGCCCGGCGCCGAACAGCGCCGCCAGCCGCCCACCGACGGGGGCCTCGGCGCGATGGGCATCCGAGGCCGGCAGCCAGACCAGCAGCACCAGCGCCACCACCAGCGGCAGCACGCCGCCGACGCCGAAAATCGCCGGCCAGCCCAGGTGCCGCACGATCCAGCTCGCCGCCAGCCCGCCGATCACATTGCCGATCGACACGCCCGAACTCATCAAGATCAACAGCTTGCCGGACTGTTCGGGCGGGGCGTGATCGGTGGCCAGCGCAATCGCCAGCGGCACCCCGCCGCCCAGGCCGAGGCCGGTGGCGAAGCGCAGCCACAGCAGCGCGTCCGGCCCGGAGGCGTAGGCGCTGAGCAGGGAGAACAGCCCGAAGACCGCGACGCAGCCGGTCAGCACCGGCTTGCGTCCGATCCGGTCGCCCAGCGGTCCCGCGATCAACGCACCGAACAGCAGCCCGACATTGCCGGCGGTGAAGATGCCGGTGAAAACCACCGGAGCGACGTGCCAGGCATCGATCAGCGACGGCGCGGCATAGGCGACCGAGGCGAAGTCATACCCTTCCAACGCCAGCACGAGCCCGCAGAGCCAGGCGACCAGGATCGGCGCGGTGACGGCGGCGCGCTGCGGCGCGGCAGATGGTGCGTGTGACATGACTTTTCCCCCTCGGCGCGGCGGGCGCGCCCCCGCTTGGTATTGGACCGGAACCAGCCGGCTTGTCGAGGCGGCGGAGGCGCGCGCCCCTCCCCTCCCAGCCCCGACCGGCGTAGCATCCGCCCATTGCCGGAGCCCGCGCCATGTCCCCCGATCTCGCCCCCGTGCTTGCCGCCGCCGGCGCCTTCCTGGGCGAGCGGCTGACCACCAACCTGCCACTCCGCGAGCACCATTCGCACGGCCAGGACACCCAGCCGCCGCACCTGCCCGACGCCGTCGCCTTCATCGAGACCACCGAGGAGGCCGCGCGCCTGCTGGCGCTGTGCAACGCCCACGCGGTCCCGGTGGTGCCCTGGGGGGCCGGCACCTCGCTCGAGGGCCACGTCACCCCGGTGCGCGGCGGCATCAGCCTCGATCTCTCGCGCATGGCCGCGATCCTGGCGGTCAGCCCCGAGGACATGGATTGCCGGGTCCAGGCCGGCGTCACCCGCGAGCAGCTCAACACCCATCTGCGCGACCAGGGGCTGTTCTTCCCGGTCGATCCGGGCACCGCCGCCTGCACCCTGGGCGGGATGTGTGCCACCCGCGCCTCCGGCACCAACGCGGTGCGCTACGGGACCATCCGCGAGAACGTGCTGGGGCTGACGGTGGCGCTGGCCGACGGGCGGGTGATCCGCACCGGCGGGCGGGTGCGCAAATCCGCCACCGGCTACGACCTGACGCGGCTGTTCATCGGCTCGGAAGGCACGCTGGGGGTGATCACCGAGATCGGCCTGCGCCTGCACCCGATTCCGGAGGCGATCTCGGCCGCCACCTGCCAGTTCGCCGACCTGGCGGCGGCGGTGCAGACGGTCATCGCGGTGATGCAATCGGCCATCCCGGTGGCGCGGATCGAGTTCCTGGACGAGGTGCAGACCGCCGCCTGCATCGCCTATTCCCGGCTCACCGGCCTCGCTCCCTTGCCCACCCTGTTCTTCGAGTTCCACGGCTCGCCCGCCGCGGTGGCCGAGCAGGCGGCGGCGGCCGAGGCGATCGCGCGGGAGCACGGCGCCAGCGGATTCCGCTGGGCCACCGACCCGGCCGAGCGGGCGAAGCTGTGGCAGGCCCGCCACGACGCGCTGTGGGCAGCCCTGGCATTGCAACCAGGGGCGAAGGCATTGACCACCGACTCCATCGTGCCCATCTCCGCCCTGGCCGAGGCGGTGCTGGGAACCAAGGCGGACATCGCCGCCTCCGGCCTGACCGCGCCGGTGGTGGGGCATGTGGGGGACGGCAATTTCCACACCGTGATCCTGGTGCCGCCGGGGGCGGAGGCGCTGGAGCGCGCCTGGGCACTCGACCGACGTATCGTCGCCCGCGCGCTGGCGCTGGGCGGGTCGTGCTCGGGCGAGCACGGGGTGGGGATCGGCAAGCGGGAGTTCCTGGAGCAGGAGCACGGCACCGAGGCGCTGGGGGTGATGCGGGCGGTGAAGCAGGCGCTGGATCCGCGCGGGGTGATGAACCCGGGCAAGATGTTCCTGAATTAGGGGGGTTGCCCGGTTGGGGCGGTTCCTCTAAGGGGGGCGTCCCGGTGGCGCCCGTAGCTCAACTGGATAGAGCACCAGACTACGGATCTGGGGGTTAGGAGTTCGAATCTTCTCGGGCGCGCCA
>JAKBCO010000071.1 GCA_021807785.1 Pseudomonadota bacterium | reverse complement strand
CGGATTTCCTTGACAGGACTCACCCGGTCCTGTATGGGACCCTCTATCGCGGCCGGGCCGGCAAGATCGCCCGCGAAGTCGG
Source organism: Pseudomonadota bacterium (assembly GCA_021807785.1). GTDB lineage: Bacteria > Pseudomonadota > Alphaproteobacteria > Acetobacterales > Acetobacteraceae > JAJZVS01. The sequence goes on along the minus strand of JAKBCO010000071.1, from coordinate 14,480 downwards.
GCCGGACATGGCCGCCCTTGGCGGGGCCAAGCTTCGGGGCCGTTTTGATCCTTGCCAGATCATGGACTGTTATTCAGTCCAATCCGTCGCGCTTCCGTGCCAGATTACCGGTACCGGCATCGCCGGCGAAAGGAGCCGTTCCATGGCCTCTGCCGTCCTCAACATCGCCCCCGAGGGCAACCTCACCCGCTACCTCCAGGAAATCCGCAAGTTCCCGATGCTCTCGGCGGAGGAGGAGCTCGACCTCGCCAAGCGCTGGCGCGACACCCAGGACATGGATGCGGCGCACAAGCTGGTGACCTCCCACCTGCGCCTGGTCGCCAAGATCGCCATGGGCTACCGCGGCTACGGCCTGCCGGTGGGCGAGCTTATCAGCGAGGGCAATGTCGGCATGATGCAGGCGGTCAAGCGGTTCGACCCCGACCGCGGCTTCCGCCTGGCGACCTACGCGATGTGGTGGATTCGTGCCGCGATCCAGGAATACATCCTGCATTCCTGGTCGCTGGTGAAGATGGGCACCACCGCGGCCCAGAAGAAGCTGTTCTTCAATCTCCGCCGCCTCAAGGGCCAGATGCAGGCGCTGGAGGACGGCGACCTGAAGCCCGAGCAGGTCAGCAAGATCGCCCATATGCTGGCGGTGCCGGAACAGGACGTGGTCAGCATGAACCGCCGCCTCGCCGCGCCGGATCACAGCCTGAACGCCCCGGTCCGCGCCGATTCCGAGGGCGAATGGCAGGATTGGCTGGTCGATGAATCGGACAGCCAGGAAACCGCCATCGCCGAGCGCGAGGAAATCAGCGGGCGCAAGGCCCTGCTCGCCGGCGCGCTCAAGACGCTGAACGACCGCGAGCGCCACATCCTGATCGAGCGGCGGCTCAAGGACAATCCGGCCACGCTCGAAGACCTGTCCGCGCAGTACAACATCTCGCGCGAACGGGTCCGCCAGATCGAGGTCCGCGCCTTCGAGAAGCTCCAGAAGGCGATGAAGACCGCGGTGGCCGAACGGCGGGCGCAGGCGGCGTAGGGGGCAACGGGGGGGCACGGCCGCCGACGGCTTCGGCTGGCGAGGGCATGTCTGGCGCGTTTTCAATCTTTAAGCTGCAAATCCGCACACGCCGGATTAGCTTTCTCCCCGATGTCCCAGCCTCAATTCCTCTCCCGGCGGCTGACCCTCGCGCGAATCGGCGCCGGCATCACCGTCGCCGGCCGCTTCCTGCTCCCCGCCGACCCGGCGCAGGCCCGTCCGGTCGGGTTTCTTCCCCCGCCCTGGCGGTCGCCCGGCGCCACCGGAAAACCGCTGGTGATGCTGGACCCCGGCCATGGCGGGCGCGACCCCGGCGCCATCGGCGTGACCGGCACCTATGAAAAACATGTCGCGCTGGAGGCCGCCCTCGACCTCCGCCAGTTGCTGATCGGTTCCGGCCGCTATCGGGTGGCGATGACCCGGGCAACGGACGTGTTCATACCGCTGGAACAGCGGGTGGAACGCGCCCAGCGCGCCGGCGCCAATCTGTTCGTCTCCATGCATGCCGACGCCCTGCCGCACAACCACACGGTGCGCGGGGCCAGCGTTTATACCTTCGCGTCCCGCGCCTCGGACCCGGAAGCCGCCGCCATCGCCGCCTCCGAGAATGCCGCCGATCACAGCGTGAACCGTCACTATCGCGGCCTGCCGCCGCAGGTGGCGCGAATCCTCGCCAGCCTGATGCAGCGGGAGACGCGCACCCTGTCGGGCGACCTCGCCGGCCATCTGGTCGGCGCCCTGCCCCAGGCCACGCCGATGCTGACCAACCCCGAACGCCACGCCGGCTTCGTGGTGCTGCAATCGGCACGTATCCCGAGCGTGCTGGTGGAGATGGGCTTCATGTCCAACCTCGCCGACGAAACCGCGCTGCGCCAGCCGGCGCACCGGTTTGCGGTGGCCCGCGCCATGGCCGCCGCGGTCGGTGCCTATTTCGCCGCCTCCGCCCCACGCATGGCCGGCTGACCGCTTTCCTTCCCGCGTTCGGGGACCTATTCATTCCGGGGTCCCTGCCCGGAGCCGCGCGATGTCCCTCGGCCGCTTCCCCGCCACCCGCCTGCGCCGCAACCGCCATGACGGCTGGACCCGCCGGCTGGTGGCCGAGCACGCGCTTTCCGTCGATGACCTGATCTGGCCGGTCTTCGTCATCGAAGGCGCCGCCACCACCACCGAGGTCGCCGCCATGCCCGGCGTGGTCCGGGTGACACTGGACCGGCTGGCTGCCCATGTGGCCCCCGCCGCAGGGCTGGGCATCCCCGCCATCGCCCTGTTCCCGGCCACCCCGGCGGCGCGCAAGGACGCCGAGGGCACCGAGGCCACCAACCCGGACAACCTGATGTGCCGCGCCGCGCGGCTGCTGAAGCGCGAATTCCCCGAGCTCGGGCTGGTCGGCGACGTCGCCCTGGACCCCTATACCGATCACGGCCATGACGGGGTGATCCGCGACGGCTACGTCGCCAACGACGCGACGCTGGAGGTGCTGGCTCGCCAGGCGCTGATCCAGGCCGAGGCCGGTATCGACGTGATCGCGCCCTCCGACATGATGGACGGGCGGGTGGGCGCGATCCGCGGCGCGCTCGACCGCGCCGGGCTGATCCACACCCGGATCATGAGCTACGCCGCCAAATACGCCTCAGCCTTCTACGGGCCGTTCCGCGAGGCGGTAGGGTCCGGCAGTTCGCTCAAGGGCGACAAGAAGACTTACCAGATGGACCCGGCCAATTCGGACGAGGCGCTGCGCGAGGTGGCGATGGATCTGGAGGAAGGCGCGGACATGGTGATGGTGAAGCCGGGGATGCCGTATCTGGACATCGTGCGCCGGGTGAAGCAGCGCTTCGGCGTGCCGACCTTCGCCTATCAGGTCTCGGGCGAGTACAGCATGATCGTGGCGGCGGCGCGGAACGGCTGGCTGGACCACGACCGGGCGATGATGGAAAGCCTGACCGGGTTCAAGCGCGCCGGCTGCAACGGGGTGCTGACCTATTTCGCCCCGGCGGCGGCACGGCTGCTGCGCGGCGGATGCTGAAGCTCTATTTCAGCCCCGGATCGAGTTCGCTCGCCCCGCATATCGCGCTGCTGGAGATCGGGGTGCCCTTCACCCCCTGCCCGATCGCGCTGCATCGCGGCGAGCAGCACGAGGCGGGGTTCCGCGCCCTCAATCCGGCCGCGCAGGTACCGGTGCTGGTCACCGAGGACGGCACGCCGATCACCGAAGTGCTGGCGATCCTGTTCTACCTCGCCCGCCGCTTTCCCGAGGCCGGGCTGCTGCCGGCCGCCGACCCGGAGACCGAGGCGCGAGCGCTGGCCTGGATGTCCTTCATCGCCGCTTTCCTGCAACCGGCGCGAACCCTGCCGCTCGAGCGCGCCATCCGCGCCTGGGGCGTGGCGGAGACAAGGCTCGGCAAGGCGCAGTGGGCCCTGGGCGGGCGGTATTCGATCGTGGATATCCATCTGTTCCGGCTGTTCTGGCGCTTCCGTACCTCACGCGAGCCGCCGGCGGGGTGCCTGCCCGGGCTGGAAGCGCATGAAGCGCGGGTGATGGCCCGCCCGGCGGTGGCGCGGGCCTTCGCCGCCGAGGCCGCCATTGGCTACTACCTGCCGCCGTAGCCGGGTTATTCCAGCTCCACCACCACCGGCACGTGATCCGAGGGCTGTGCCCGGTCCCGCTCGGCCCGATCCGGCGCCGCCGTCACCAGCCGCTCGGCCAGTTCCGCCGAGACCAGCACATGGTCGATCCGCAAGCCCAGATCGCGCGGCCAGGCCCCGGCCTGATAGTCCCAGAAGGTAAATACCCGATCGCGCGGATGCAGGGCCCGCACCGCATCGGTCAGCCCGAGCCAGATCAGCCGGCGAAACCGCGCCCGCGTCTCCGGCCGCACCAGCGCGTCGGCGGCATCGATCGCCCCCGGGGCCGCATCCTCGGGCGCCGGACAGACATTGAAATCGCCGGCCAGGATCAGCGACCGGCCCTCCGCCAGCAGCGCCTGCGCGCGCGCGGTCAGCCGGTCCATCCAGCGCAGCTTGTAGGCGAATCCGGTCTCGCCGCCGGAATTGCCGTTGGGCAGGTAGAGACCGGCCACCGTTACTCCGCCCGCCTCGATTTCGACATAGCGGGCCTGCGCATCCTCCGCCTCCCCCGGCAGGGCGCGCGCGGTCACCGCGAACGGTATCCGGGCCAGCACCGCCACCCCGTTATAGGTCTTCTGCCCCACCACCTCGGCCCGGTAGCCCAGCGCGCCGAAGCCCTCGGCGGGAAACTGCGCCGCCTCGCACTTGATCTCCTGCAGCAGCAGGACGTCGGGGGCAGCCCGCTCCACCCAGGCGCGCACGAGGCCCTCGCGCTGGCGGATGGAATTGACGTTCCAGGTCGCGAGTTTCATCCGCGGCGCGCTCCGTGACCATCCGCTTATAGCCTACCCCGCCCCCCTTCACAGCGGCGCTGGACGGGGCAACATGAGGGGCATGTCCGCCGCCCTCCGCGCCCCCTCACCGGTGCTGTTCTTCCCCCAGAAGCAGGCGGCGCGTCCGCGCCTCCGCCAGCTGCGCGTGGTCTCGGACTACGCCCCGGCCGGCGATCAGCCCGCCGCCATCGCCACGTTGACCGCCGGCATCGTGGGCGGGGATCGCGACCAGGTGCTGCTCGGCGTCACCGGCTCGGGCAAGACCTTCACCATGGCGAAGGTGATCGAGGCGGTGCAGAAGCCGACCCTGGTGCTGGCCCCCAACAAGACCCTGGCCGCCCAGCTCTACGCCGAGATGAAAGGCTTCTTCCCCGACAACGCGGTGGAATATTTCGTCAGCTACTACGACTACTACCAGCCGGAAGCCTATGTCCCGCGCAGCGACACCTATATCGAGAAGGACGCGCAGATCAACGAGCAGATCGACCGGATGCGCCACGCGGCCACCCAGGCTCTGCTGGAACGCAACGACGTGGTGATCGTCGCCTCGGTCTCCTGCATCTACGGTATCGGCTCGGTTGAATCCTATGCGCGGATGGTGGTGAAGCTGGAGACAGGCGGCAGGATCGACCGCGATCAGCTGGCCCGCGCGCTGGCCGATCTGCAGTACCGGCGCAACGACGCCGCATTCCAGCGCGGCACCTTCCGCCTGCGCGGGGAGGTGGTGGATATCTTCCCTTCCCACTACGAAGACCGCGCCTGGCGCATCAGCCTGTTCGGCGACGAGATCGAGGCGATCCACGAGTTCGACCCGCTGACCGGCGAGAAGACCGCCGCCCTGCCCGCGGTCACCGTCTATGCCAACAGCCACTACATCACCCCGCGGCCGACGCTCACCCAGGCGATCGTCGATATCAAGCGCGAGCTCAAATCCCGCCTCGACGAGCTCACCGCCGCCGGCAAGCTGCTGGAGGCGGAACGGTTGCAGCAACGCACCACCTTCGATATCGAGATGATGGAAACCACTGGTGCCTGCAAGGGGATCGAGAATTATTCCCGCTACCTGACCGGCCGCAACCCGGGCGAGCCGCCGCCCACGCTGTTCGAATACCTGCCCGAGGATGCGCTACTGATCGTTGACGAGTCCCACGTCACGGTGCCGCAGATCGGCGGCATGTATCGCGGCGACTTCAACCGCAAATCCATCCTCTCCGAGTTCGGCTTCCGCCTGCCCTCCTGCGTCGATAACCGGCCGCTGAAATTCGAGGAGTGGGAGAGTTATCGTCCGCCCACCGTCTTCGTCTCCGCCACCCCCGGACCGTGGGAACTCGAACGCACCGGCGGCAGTTTCGCCGAGCAGGTGATCCGCCCGACCGGCCTCGTGGACCCGGTGACCGAGGTCCGCCCGGTCGAACATCAGGTGGACGACCTGCTCGCCGAATGCCGCGCCGTCGCCGCCCGCGGCGGTCGGGTGCTGGTGACCACGCTCACCAAGCGCATGGCCGAGGACCTGACCGAATACCTGACCGAGCACGGGGTGAAGGTCCGCTACCTCCATTCCGATATCGACACGCTGGAACGGATCGACATCATCCGCGACCTCCGCCTCGGCGTGGTCGATGTGCTGGTCGGCATCAACCTGCTGCGCGAGGGGCTCGACATCCCGGAATGCCAGCTGGTGGCCATCCTGGACGCCGACAAGGAAGGCTTCCTGCGCTCGGAAACCAGCCTGGTCCAGACCATCGGCCGCGCCGCCCGCAACGTCGATGGGCGGGTGATCCTTTATGCCGATGTGATGACCCGCTCGCTTCGCCGCGCCATCGAGGAGACCGACCGCCGCCGGCGCAGGCAGACCGAATGGAACGTGGCGCACGGGATCACCCCGCAGTCGATCAGGAAGCAGATCGGCAACGTGCTCGCCTCGGTCTTCGAGCAGGACTACGTCACGGTGGCCCCGGTCAAGGACTCCGCGCCGGCCGAGTTCGTCGGCCGCGATCTGGCCTCCTCCATCGCCGAGCTCGAGAAGCGGATGCGCGCCGCCGCCGCCGATCTCGAGTTCGAGGAAGCGGCGCGGCTGCGCGACGAGATCAAGCGGCTCGAAGCGCTGGAGCTCGGCCTGCCCGCGCCGCCGGCCCCCTCCGCCGCCGAGCGGCGCGGGCAGGCCTGGATGCCGAAGCCGCTGGGGCCAGGCGGCGGTGGCTACGAGCCGGAGCGTCGCCGCGGCGGCCCGCGCCGACGACGCGGGCCGTAACGACGCCCCCTTGGCCGCGCCGGCCGGCCGGTCGCATACTCGTGCCCATGATCCCCCGCATCCCCCCCCGCACCCTCCGCACCTGGCTCACCGACGGGGCTGAGCTCGCCCTGCTCGACGCCCGGGAGGAGGGCGAGTTCGGCGCCGCCCATCTGTTCTGGGCGATCCCCTGCCCGTTCTCGCAGCGCGAGATCCGCGCCAAGGCGCTGCTGCCCAACCCGTCCGTCCGCACCGTCTGCGTCGATGACGGGCGCGGCCTCGCCGAGGCCCTGGCGGCCTATCTGATCGGCGCCGGGCACCGGAACGTCGCGGTGCTCGACGGCGGAACCCGCGCCTGGGCCGCCGCCGGCGGGGAGATTTTCAGCGGCGTGAACGTCCCCTCCAAGGCGTTCGGGGAATGGGTGGAACACCATTACGGCACCGAAAGCGTTGATCCCCCCCAGCTCAAAGACTGGATCGACTCCGGCCGCGCGATGGTGGTGCTGGACAGCCGCACCGAAGCCGAGTTCCGCCGCATGTCCATCCCCACCGGCATCAGCGTGCCGGGCGGGGAACTCGCCTATCGCATCGGCGACCTGGCGCCTGACCCGAACACGCTGGTGGTGGTCAACTGCGCTGGCCGCACGCGCAGCATCATGGGCGCGGAAAGCCTGCGCCGCGCCGGCATTCCGAACAAGGTGGTGGCGCTGCGCAACGGCACCATGGGCTGGGAGCTCGCCGGCTTCCGCTGCGCCACCGGCCGCACCGAGCGCTTCCCGCCCGGCCCCCCGCGCAGCGCGGCGCTGGCGCTCACCCGCGCCCGCGGCTTCGCCGACAGCACCGGCGTGCGCGCGATCACGCCGGCCGAACTCACCGCCTTCGCCGCCGATGCGACCCGCAGCCTCTATCTGCTGGACGTGCGCGACCCGGCCGAATTCGCCGCCGCCCATCACCCGGCCAGCCGCAACGCCCCCGGCGGGCAGCTGGTGCAGGCCACCGACCAGTGGATCGCGGTGCGCAACGCGCGGATCGTGCTGCTGGACGACGATGGGGTGCGGGCGCGGATGTCGGCCGCCTGGCTGCGCCAGATGGGCCAGCCCGATGTGTTCGTGCTGGAAGGTGGCGTCAGCGCGCTGCCCGCGCTTCCGGCTCGCCCCGTCCCCACCCCGCCGTCGGTCGCTGGCATCGAGGTGCTGGGGCTGACCGAGGCGCTGGATGCTGGCCGCCCGACCGTGGTGGTCGATCTCGCGCGCAGCCTGACCTACCGCGACGGGCATATCCCGGGCGCGCTCTGGGGGGTGCGCGGGCGGCTCGGCCTGCTGCGGGGGGCACTGGCGGAGGCGGCGCTGGTGGTGGCGACCTCGCCGGACGGCGCGGCAGCCTCCTGGGCGGCGCCGGAGCTTGCGGCGCTGGCGCCGGCGGCCGAGGTCCGGGTGCTGCGCGGCGGCACCGCGGCCTGGCACGCATTCGGCCGCCCGCTGGTGAAGGATCGCGCCAACCCGCCGGACGCTGCCTGCATCGATGCCGCTCTGCGCCCCTATGACCGCAATTCGGGGGTGGAGGCGGCGATGCGCGCCTATCTGTCGTGGGAGATCGATCTGGTCCACGCCATCGTCCGCGACGGCACGGTGCATTTCGGCGCCGCGGCTTAGCGGACCGCTAACCGGCCCCGGCGCAGGCTGCGGGCATGGCCCGCCTGCTCGCCCGCGCGCTCGATCTGCTGCTGCCGCCGGAATGCCCGTGCTGCGCCGACCCGGTCTCCGACCAGGGGCTGTTCTGCGCGGCCTGCTTTGGCGCGATCACCTGGATCACCCCGCCGCTCTGCGCCTGCTGCGGCCTGCCGCTGGCGGCGGCGGCGCTGGGTGGGGCGGCGGGGCTCTGCGCCGCCTGCCGCCGGCGCCGCCCCCGCTTCGCCGCCGCCCGCGCCGCCTGGCTGTACGATGCCGGGGCCCGGCGGGTGATTCTGCCGTTCAAGCACGCCGACCGGCCGGAGCTGGCCGGTCTCGCCGCCCCATTCCTGGCCCGCGCCGGGGCCGAGTTGCTCGCCCGCGCCGAGCTGCTGGTGCCGGTGCCGCTGCACCGGCGCCGGCTGTTCGCCCGCCGCTACAACCAGGCGGCGCTGCTGGCGCGGGCCCTGGGGCGGCTGGCCGGGGTTCCGGTGCTGGCGGACGCGCTGGCCCGCCCGCGCCCCACCCCATCGCTGGACGGCAAATCCGCCGCCGAACGCGCCACCCTCCTGGCCGGCGCGATCGCGGTCCGCCCGCGCCGCGGCGCACGCCTGTCCGGGCGGCGGGTGCTGCTGGTCGATGACGTGCTCACCTCCGGCGCCACCGCCGAGGCCTGCGCCGATGCGCTGCTGGCCGTCGGGGCCGGGGCGGTGGACGTGCTGGCGGCCGCCCGCGTGCCGGACCCGCGCACCCGGCCGTGGCGGGCGGCGGCGACGCGGGGCGGGCTTGCGGCGGGGGCGGAAGACAACAATGTTACCCGTAAAGGAGTGACCGCATGACCGAGGTCGAGATTTACACCCAACCCTGGTGCCCCTATTGCGCCCGCGCGCTGGGGTTGCTGAACGAGAAGGGAGCGAATCCGCGCGAGATCAGCGCCCCGCACGGCACGCCGGAGCGCGCCGAGGCCACGCGCCGATCCGGCGGGCGGACCACCATGCCGCAGATTTTCATCGGCGGGCGGCATATCGGCGGCTGCGATGATCTGCTGGCGCTGGACCGGGCGGGTGGCCTCGACAAGCTGCTGGCCGGATAGGGGCTTGGCACTCCCGCCCTGGGAGTGCCAGAACGGCGCCGGAGAGACCACGCATGATTCACTACCAGCTTCGCTGCCAGCGGGATCACGAGTTCGACGGCTGGTTCAGGGACAGCGCCGCCTTTGAGCGGCAGGCGGCGCGTGGGCTGATCCAATGCCCCGAATGCGCCGACACCAAGGTCAGCCGGGCGCTGATGGCCCCGGCGCTGCCCCGCGGCGCCAAAGCCCCGCCGGAGCCAGCGGCCGCCCGGCCGGCCGCCCCCCCTCCCCCTGCGTCATCCCCCGCGCCGTCCCCTGCGCCGTCCCCTGCGCCGTCCCCCGCGCCGCCGCCGGCCGAGGTGGCCGCCCGGATGCCAGACGGACTGCGCGCCGCCCTGCAACGGATGCGCGCGGAGGTGGAGAGCCAGTGCGACTATGTCGGCCCCGCCTTCGCCGAGGAAGCCCGCCGCATCCATGACGGCGACGCCCCCCCGCGCGGCATCTACGGCGAGACCACGCCCGACCAGGCCGAGGCGCTGGAGGCCGACGGGATCAGCTTCGCCCGCATTCCCTGGGTGCCGCGCGCGGACGGATAGCGGTCGCTGCTTGCCGCCACTGACCGCCGGGCCTAAGCTTCCTCATCAATTGAGAATTACTCGCAACCGGAGCTCGCCCGTGGTCGCCGACACCAGCCGCATCGCCCGCCGTTGCGAACGCGCCGTCATCACCGCCTATCGCGAACTCCGCCAGCACGGCACCGCCGATATGGCGGCTTTCCAGGCCTGCACCACCCTCTATCGCATCCATCACCCCGAAGCCCCGGAAACCGAGGCAAGGCGTCTGGTGGCCGAATGGATCGACCACCACATGGTCCGCGCCGACCCGGCGCCTGCCCCGGGCTGCCCCTGCGGGTGAACGCGAACCGTCCGCCGGGACCCCGGCGGACGGTTCGGTTGCGTTCCCATGGGGTCTTATTGCCCCACCGGCGGCAGGTGCAGCTGCACGATCTCGGGATTGTCCCCCAGCCTCGGAAACCGCTTCAGGATCAGCGGATCATGCCCGGGGATCAGGTGGTCCGGCCCGTCCGCCAGCCCCTCCAGAATCTCGAACCCGCGCAGCATCCGCGCGACGTCAACCACCACCGGAAACGGATTGCGGCGGCGGATATTGCCCCAGAGATGCACCGCGTCCCCGGCCAGCACCACATGCCCGCGCGCGGTCGGCACCCGGATCGACTGGATCCCCCCCGAATGCCCGCCGATCAGATGCAGCGTGATCCCGGGCGCGATCTCGGCGGTGCCCTGGTGCATTCTCATCCGGTCGGCGTAGAGGGCCCGCACCGCGCTCTGGACGTCGTCCACGTCGAACGGGCGGCGCAGGAACGGCTGACACATGCAGGGGCCGGTGCAATAGGCCATCTCCTCGGCCTGGATATGGAAGGTGGCGGCGGGGAAATAATGCATCCCGCCGGCGTGATCCCAGTGCATATGCGTCAGCACCACGTCGCGCACCCCGGCCGGGTCGATCCCGGCGTTGCGCAGCGCCTGATCGGGGGTGCAGATCAGGCTGCGCCCGCGCCGCTTCGCCGATTCCGGGTTGAAGCCGGTGTCCATGACGATGGTGCGGCCCTCGCCGCGGATCGCGAAGACCAGGAAATCCAGCGGATCGTCGGCGGCGTGGTCGTCGGGCATGATGTAGTTCTGGAACTGCCGGCGGCCATCGAAAATGCCGTAGCGCAGGGCGAGAATCTCGTAGCTCGGGGACATCCTGTTCCTCCTTCCGGGTGGTTGGCGGACAGTCAACCAGCTTGCCCGCCCGGCTGGCAATCTCTACCGTCCGCCCCCGCCGCAACCCAAGGGGGGAATCATGGCCGAGCGTCCCGAATATCAATCCGACCTGTTCCGCAAGGGCCTCGCCGTGCGGCGCGAAGTCCTCGGCGCGGACTATGTGGATGGCTCGCTGGCGCGCGCCGATGATTTCAACGCCGCCTTCCAGCAGCTCACCACCGAGGTCGCCTGGGGCACCATCTGGACCCGCCCCGGCCTGCCGCGAAAGACCCGTTCCATCGTCAACATCGCCATGCTGGTGGCCCTCAACCGCGGCGCCGAGCTCAGGCTGCATCTGCGCGCGGCGCTGACCAACGGCGTGAGCCGTGACGAGATCAAGGAGATCCTGCTCCAGACCGGCGTCTATTGCGGCATCCCGGCCTCGCTCGAAGCCTTCAAGATCGCCACCGAGGTGTTCAAGGAAGCGGACGCGAAATGACCACGGAAACGAAACCGACCGTCGGCTTCATCGGCGTCGGCAACATGGGCTGGCCGATGGCCGCCTGCCTGGCGCGCGCCGGCTTCCCGCTGCTCATCAACGATTCCCGCCGCGAGGTGGCGCAGAACTTCGTCCAGCAGATCGGCGGCGGCGCGCCCGACAGCCTGCGCCAGCTCGCCGCCGGGTCGGACGTGATCGTGACCATCCTGCCCACCAGCGCGATCCTGCGCACGGTGCTGGAGGAGGGCGACGACAACCTGCTCTCCGGCATGAGGCCCGGCACCCTGCTGATCGATATGACCTCCGGCGTGCCCAGCGTCACCCAGGTGCTGGCGCGGCGGGTGGCGGAACTCGGCGGCGTGCTGATCGACGCGCCGGTCTCGGGCGGGGTGCCGCGGGCCAGGACCGGCCAGCTCGCCATCATGGCCGGCGGCGATCCGGCCGCGATCGAGCGGGCGATGCCGGTCCTGCGGGCGATGGGCAGCCAGGTCCTGCGCTGCGGCGATGTCGGCGCCGGGCAGGCGATGAAGGCGCTCAACAACCTGGTCTCGACCGGCGGCTTCCTGATCGGGATCGAGGCGCTGCTGATCGGCCAACGCTTCGGCCTCGATCCGGGCACCATGGTCGATGTGCTCAACGCGGCCACCGGGATGAACAACTCCACGCAGAAGAAATTCCGGCAATTCGTGCTGTCGCGATCGTTCGACGCCGGGTTCACCATGGGGCTGCTGGACAAGGATGTCTCGATCGCCATGCAGGTGGCGCGGGAAACCGCGACGCCCGCCCCGGTCTCGGCGCTGGTCCGCGAGCTGATCGGCGCGGCACTGGCGATGTTCGGCCCCGGCGCCGACCATACCGAAATGGCGCGGCTGTCCGAGCGGCTGGCCGGTAGCGAACTCGGCTGAAACGGGCGATTGCCTCGGCCGGCGGCGGGCGCGATGCTGCGCCGTCGCGCCGGGAGCGAACGTCGGATGAGCCAGCCGCCCCAGACCTACCACGCCGCCTACGCCGCCTGGCGGGATGCGCCGGAGTCCTGGTGGGAGGAAGCCGCCGCCGGCATCACCTGGGACCGGCGCTGGGATCGCGTCTTCGACCCGGCGCCGGGCCCCTTCGGCCGCTGGTTCCCGGGCGCGCGGCTCAACACCGCGTATAACTGCCTCGACCGCCATATCGAGGCCGGACGCGGCGACCAGCCGGCGCTGATCTGGGACAGCGCAATGGAAAGCCGGGTCGAAATCTTCACCTACCGCGCGCTCCGCGACCGGGTGGCGAAGCTCGCCGGCGCGCTGGCGGCACTCGGCGTGCGCGCGGGCGACCGGGTGGTGATCTACATGCCGATGGTGCCGGAGGCGGCGATCACCATGCTGGCCTGCGCCCGGCTGGGGGCGGTACATTCGGTGGTTTTCGGCGGGTTCGCCGCCGCCGAACTCGCCGCCCGCATCGCCGATGCGAAGCCGAGGGTGATCGTTTCGGCCTCCTGCGGGCTCGAGCCGGGGCGCGTGGTCGCCTACAAGCCGCTGCTGGATGCCGCGCTGGCGCTCTCGCCGCATCAGCCGCAGGCCTGCCTGATCCTGCAACGCGCGGCGCTGGAGGCGGCGCTGACCCCGGGCCGCGACCATGATTTCCATACCGCCGAGGCCGCCGCCCAGCCGCATCCGCCGGTCGCGGTCGCGGCGACCGATCCGCTCTATATCCTCTACACCTCCGGCACCACCGGCAAACCGAAAGGCATCCTCCGCGACAACGGCGGTCACGCGGTCGCGCTCTGGAACTCCATGCAGATGATCTACGGGCTGGACGCGGGGGAGGTGTTCTGGACCGCCTCCGATGTCGGCTGGGTGGTGGGCCACAGCTACATCGTCTATGCGCCGCTGCTGCGCGGCTGCACCTCCGTCATGTTCGAGGGCAAGCCGGTCGGCACCCCCGATGCCGGCACCTTCTGGCGTGTGCTGGCGCGGCACCGGGTGAAGGTGCTGTTCACCGCCCCCACGGCGCTGCGGGCGATCAAGCAGCAGGATCCGGACGGCGCGCTGATGCGCGAAAGTGACCTGTCCGCTTTCGAAACCCTGTTCCTGGCCGGCGAGCGCTGCGACCCGCCGACCGCCCTCTGGGCCGCCGACAAGCTGGGCCGGCCGGTGATCGACCATTGGTGGCAGACCGAGACCGGCTGGCCGATCACTTCCGGCTTCCGCGGCTTCGGGATGTATCCGTTCAAGCCCGGCTCCGGCGGGCGGCCCTGCCCGGGCTATGCGCTCGCGGCGCTGGACGACAACGGCGCCGAGGTGGCCCCCGGCGTGACCGCGAATCTGGCGCTGCGGCTGCCTCTGCCGCCCGGCTGCGCGCCCACGCTGTGGGGCGACGATGCCGGCTATACCCGCGCCTATCTGGCCGATTTCCCCGGCTGGTACCGCACCGGAGATGCCGGAATGGTCGATGCCGAGGGCGATGTCTGGGTGATGGGGCGCACCGACGACATCATCAACGTCGCCGGCCACCGGCTGTCCACCGGAGCGATGGAGGAGGTGCTGGCGGCGCATCCGGACGTCGCCGAATGCGCGGTGATCGGTGCCGCGGATGCGGTGAAGGGCCAGGTGCCGCTGGGGCTGGTGGTGCTGAAGGCCGGGGTTGCGCGGGCGGGGGGCGAGATCGAGGCGGAGCTGGTGGCGCTGATGCGCGAGCGGATCGGGCCGGTGGCCGCGTTCCGCCAGGCGGTGGTGGTGAAGCGGCTGCCGAAGACGCGCTCGGGGAAGATCCTGCGCGGGACGATCCGGGTGCTGGCCGATGGCGGCACGCCGGTGGTGCCGGCCACCATCGAGGACCCGGC
>JAKBCO010000070.1 GCA_021807785.1 Pseudomonadota bacterium | reverse complement strand
GAAATAGACTTGATGATATTCGACAGTTGGTACACGGCATCTATCCGGTCACTGCACCGACGATATCGGCGGGGGTGGTGGTCTGCGTGCGCGGGGAGGTATTCTTGGCGCGGATCTGCTGACTAAATCCGCCCTGGAAGGTGATGCTTCGTTCGATTGTATCGATGTAATAGACTTGGTCAAAATCAGTTCCGGTTCCGTCGAGAAGGACCGTGCTGCGCGCGGTCAACGTCAACTCCCCGGGCATCACGATATCCACCACCCGCTCGTGCCGACTGATCTCGTTCAACCGCGACTGTGCGAACTTCAGCGCTTGATCGGGCGTCAGGTTGGGGCGGACATACACATATGTCTGGACGCCGCCCCCACCCGCCGACGCGCCGCCCGAAACGGCCTGCCCGCGGACGGTCTGGGTAAAGGCGTTCTTCTGCCGGGTATTCCAGCTCTTCACCGTGACTTCGATATCACGCGCCAGGGTAAGCGATCTCGCCAGCTTCATGCCGACCACGTCGGCGGGTTGGATCACCATCGCGGGGGGGCTCGGCGCGGTTCGCGGCTGGAAGTACAGCGTCGTTCCCTGCACGAAGGCGTCAAATCCCTCCTGGCGGGCGAGGAAAACCAGGAGATCCCATTCCGTGGTGGCGTGGCTGAACTCGCCCAACGTCACCCGGTCGTGCTCGCTTTCGTAGTATCGGCCGACCGGAGTGGTGGTTTGCGTCACCACGGGGGTCAGATCGTGGCGTTCGGCCAGAATGGTCGCAACCTCGCTGGCAGTCCGGTTGCTGAACGTCTCCTGTGTTCTGGTCTCGATCAGGCCTGCCGATAGATCGCGCCCGCGAATCTGGACGACGCCTTGCTGGAAGTCGATTTCGAGGTCGTCCGCGTGACCTTGAATCAGGCTCGAATATCCAACTCCATCCAGACTCAATTGTACATCGAACAATACGCCGACGGCATCTCCCCAGAACGCCAGCGTCGCCACCGGATCGGCGCCGAGAGCCATCGATACCCGGAATTGGTCGGCGGCATAGTAATTGTTCGAGAGTACTTCGGCCATGAGGATGCCGTTGATTGCGTTCCCATCTGCGATCAGTCGGGCGAGCGGCTGTCTGGCCGCCGATGCCGAGCTATTGGGCAGCAATGCCGCCCCCCGCCGACGGATCCGGTGCGGGTATCAGGAGGGTCGTGACGCCGTTCAGCATGGGGTCGCTCAGGCCATTGAGCTGCGCGATACGCAACCATTGCGTCGCGTCCGCCAGCTGGGAGGCCGCAATCTGAAACAGATTTCCGCCGGCGACGGTGATCGTGTTCATCGCTCAAGTGCTTGCATTTGTGAGATTGGAGGAAACTCGCCCAAGATAGCCATAGGAGGCTGTCAGGCTGGCGAGTTGCTGTGCTGCGGCGACTGCCGTCGTGAGGGTGAATATGCCCTGGTCCGCGGTCGGCACGCCGACTACGGGCGGTTGATCCAGTACCACCCCGGAGGCGGAGATTCCTTGTTGCAGTGATGCGGTTGCGCTCTCGGTCGCAGTCTGCGCCGATACATATGCGGCGGTAGCCCGTACTGTCGCTCCCGGCGCCGTGACGGCGGCCAGCGCCGAGGTCAAATCCAACCCGGCCGCGCCTGCCAGACCTGTTGCCGCCGTGATGTCCGCCAGGGCGCTCGCGGCCAGCGAAAGCACGGCATTGCCTGCCGCGCTCGCTTCGTCTCGCAGCACGGTGCAACGTATCCGGTAGGGAACCCAGCCGGGGTTCTGGTACTCCGCCTCGAATTGGGCGATCAGGACGGTGAAGAAGAATACATCCCACACCAGGGGCAAGGAATTTCCGGCGCTCCGAAGTTCGTCGACAAGGCGCGCCCGCAGGCTGGCGTCGGTTCCGCTAAACGTGCCATTGAAGGCGATCTCGCCGTCGTTCCGGCCTAAGGCATCGATCACACGCTGCCCCCCCAGAAGCTGATGCACAGCGAGGCGCTGCGTGCCCCCAAAATTGATTTGCGAAGGAATCTCAAGGCTGCGGAATTCGACCGGCCCCAGCAGGAGTGCAACATCAAGCATGACCGTGCGATACTCCGAGATCCGCCGAGATGCGGTCTTGCTCAGTCGCGCCGCCCGTCCTGCCGGCCTTGTTCGACTGAAAGACCGGTCTGCGCCTGATTACGCTCACGACAATCACCAGCTCCGACCAGCCACCCAAGGTCATCGCCGCTTCGCCACCAACAGGCGCCAGCAGACAGGCCATGCGGATTGTGTCCATTTTTTTCAACCCACGGCCGGACCAGGCCATATCGGCGAGATCCGGGGGTCGGGGCGAGAATATCCCGCATGGGGATGGTTCAATTCTCGCGCGACCAGGTCCGCAACCAACCGGCCGAATCTCACCCCATCCAAAATCAACTCCGCCTCCATCGGGACAGCCGGAGGGACCGGATCAGCCGCAGGCGGCACCGTGGTTGCAGGCATTGTGGTCGGCCGCTGCCTCGGCAGCGTCGCACCAGGCGCCATCGATCGCGAGGGCCATGTTGCGCGCACTGGTGAGACGCTACCGGGGCCCGCCGTGTTAGGCCGCGAACGCATGCCCGCGGCGACCGCAGGGGTTGGCCTCACACGCACACTGACGACGCTTGCCATCGCAGGCCGTCGCGCCCGTCGGCCGGCCGGCATAGGCTTGGCGAGGTTCGCACGGGCAGCGGCAGCGGCTCGAATGCCCGTATCAACGCTCCGTGGGGCGCTGCCGCGTTCGGAGTTTCTCCCAGCAGGCGCAGCCAGCCGCGCTCGCTTGAGGCTTCTACCAAGCTCCAGATGCGGAGCGATCCGCAATTTCAGTCTCGGCGATGGCTGTAATCTCTCGGGGGTTCCCTTCGGTACCAGCCGATCCGACTGGACCGGAGCATAGAGGCCTGATCGAACCGCCCGCTCCCGTTTTGACGCGTTGGGTATCGCTGGAGTTCTTCGCTGCACCGTCCCCGATCGCCTCGTTTCATGATCGCCGCCAGTCGGGCCCCCTCGACGGTCTCCTATCGGACCCCACGCGCCAGCAGCGCCCAGCCGATCGCGACGGCCCGAGCTTCCGGTCGACCTGCCAAGCAAGCGGGCAGCCCGCGCCGCGCCCACCGGCGGGCTTGCCGGCGGTGAGCCCGGTTCGGCCGAGCCCCGGCTGCGTCGTGGCGCCATCCAGCTCGCCATCCCGCCTCGCCCAAGCCGACGCGCCCCAGCCTCGGCCGCTTCCATCCCGCGCCTGGTCAGGTCGCTCAGCGACGAGATCCTGAGTTCGGTCGCCCGCGTGGCCCGATTCAGCCCGGCGAGGCTGCCGTGCATCCGTGCCACGCCCGCCGACACGTCGTCGGTGAGAGCCAGGCGAATCCCGATTGTATAGGCGTCAATCACCTTACGGCTCCCCGCAGCAGCGCCGCCAGCTTGTTCGCAACCAAGCCGACCATGTTCGACGCTGATTCAGCTGCCGTCGGCGCGAAAAACGGGCGGGGAGGGTCGCGTCGTGTTCCCAATTCCTGCGCCAGCGCCGCGGGATCATTCGACCCAATCACGGCCTCGTCGGCCCCGACATCGACACCGATCGAGTCCCGCAGCGCACCGGTGCGCAGCCACGGCGCATCATGTTGTTCGCCCGGTACATGCGACAGCCTGGCCTTGACCGCGGATTGAAGCGCCTGCGCAGCATCATCGAGAACCGATGATCCGAAATCCCCTTCCTGAAGGCGCCCGAGCGTCTGAGACAGCACATGCAGACCATCGGCCGAAATCATGGTTCCTCGTCCCACTCCATCCGGTTCCAGTCGAACCGCCGCCCGTCCAGGCTCCCCAGCGCCACCACGAATGCGATGCGCTCGTCATCGGGAAGGCTGAATGCCACGTCGAATGGCACCCCGTTCCTGACCAGGTAGAGGCAATCGATCAGGTCGGGGTGCCGGCTCAGTTTCCCGGGGCGAACCCTCGTTCCGCCGCATCTGCCTCGGCATCCAGCCAGGTGGCGACTGCCTCGGTTCCATCGTCTCCCAGACGGGCGATCAACGCCTCGATCTGAGCCTCGTTGCCGGGCGTCGGAACCGGAACACCGTCGATGGCCGTGACGCACCACGCCAGCGCCGCCATACCCAGCCACGGCTGATTCTGCGCCAGAACCGGCCCCGCCGCCTTGAACAGTCGCAGCCGATCCAGCGCGTGAATCTCGCGCAGAGAAATTCTTCTCCCGCCAGCCGTCACGACTTCCGCCGACGCATTCGAATTCGCCAGCACGGTCTCGGTCGGCGTCATCAGACCCTCCGCCGGCGGGAGGCGAAGAAATCCAGCGTCTGCTTCACGCTGTTGTCACCCCTCCACTGCCCGGCGCTGGCCAGCTTGAAGGTCACGCCATCATACTGGTAGGTGGAGATCGAGCCGTCCGTCTCGGTCACATACTGGTACATCGTGCCCGCCGGGACGATCGCACCGGTGTAGTATTGCTGCTCGGCCGCGGCGATGAAGTCATCCGCGACCGAGTTCCCGCGTTCGAGATCGAAGCTGCCCTCCCACCCTTTCGGAAGTTCAACCCCAAGCGGGGTCCCATCGAGCCGGCTTACGCGCACCGACTGGGTAACCTGCCGGGCCTCGAACCCGGTGACATGAGACAGGTCCACCCGGCCGGATGGTCCCATCACCACCAGCTGGGTATCGCGCCCGACCGAGAAATTCGTCAATGACATGATTTTGCCTCCTTACGCCGGCTGTCCGGTCGGCAGGGTCTGTCGGGATACCTGCACCGTCTGCCCGCCTTCCATATTCACGATGAATTTCTCGTTGATCGCCTGATACTGGACCTGCGCGTCCGACTGCACATATCCGAGCCCGGTGCGCGTCGGCGGATTGTTCGAGATGTCGCACACCACGCTGAACGGCAGGGAACCGTCGGTGCTTCCGAGCAGACCCTGGCCCAGCATGTTCTGAAGGAAGCTGAGCTGGGTGGCGCGGATCCTCTGGAACAGGCTGGTGTTGATCACCTGGCCGACATATTGCCCCATCCCCGCGGCAAGGGTGGCGGCGATGTAGTTCGTCATGCGGGTGTAGTTGTCCCCGTTCAAGGCGGCGTTCGACGAGGAATTGTGGCCGCCCCTCACGCCCCAATAGGCCCCGCCGGGCTGAGGGTTGGAGATCACATCGATTCCCGCCGACAACAATGCCCCCAGATCCGCCGCCGAGTACGACGTGCTCTGCCCCGAGCCGGGAGTGCCGGACTTCTGACTGCCGATCACGCCATACAACGGCTTGTTGAGGCTGGATTGCTCGGGCGACAGATTGGCCAGCCGCCCGGCGGCAAATCCCTGCGGTGAGACCAGACGGATGACGTTGTTGACCCGATCCGACCACCAGAGCCAGTCGCCGAACATGAGCTTGGTGGAGTAGCTGTCCAACCCCGCTTGTCCCTTGACCGTCACGGCGTTCTGGATCGTGTCGCTGGCGGGCCCGGTCAGGACCATGTAGATCCCCTCGTCCAGGCCGAACCCGGCCTGGGTGGTCCACTGCGACGGATCGTCGGCGTCGGCGAGCAACGCGAGCCCGCAGCCCTGGCCGCGCAAGGAATACATGCCGGTCCGCGGCGGGATGTCGTTGCCCACCAGAACCGCCGCGGTGATATTGATGGCGCCGTCCGCCCCCGCGGTCCCGGTCCCGAGCGTAAGCGAGAATGCCGCCGGCGTCAGGCTGGTCCCGGCGGCGTTCGCAACCACCAGTTGGGACGGCCCCCGCTGCGGGCCGAGGCCCGAGTTCACCGCCGCCCCCAAAGCGGTCCAGAACGCCGCACCGGTGCCGGCAATATTGTCATACACTTCCGGCTGAAGCCCCGGCATGGTCACCGTCAGACGCCAGGTCGCCGGCTTGGACCCTGTCCCCAGGGACAGCACAATCTGGTTCCCGAGTGAGCCCGTATACAAGGCGGTAAACGTGAATGCCGTGCCCGGCACCATCGACTGCGCCGCGGCGTCGGTGCCATCGGTGACCCGAACGCAACGGAAGTTCTGGGCACCTTGCTGAACCGCGGTCGCGACCTGGGTCCCCATGTCGTATTTGCGGGCCATGATCGGTCCGAACGCCTGCGCATAATCCGCCATGGTGGCCGCGATCACCGGCTGGCCGGTCGGCCCCCATGACGCGCTGCCGACGACCCCGACGATATCGGTGGGCACTCCATTGAGCACCAGGTTCTGCGGCGGCACGATCTGGACATAGAGATCGGGTACCACCAGCGCCGTGGTGTTGATATCACCCTGCTGGACAATCGGCATGGCTCAGCCCTTGCTGGTCGGCGCGATGACGCGTACGACATTCATTGCGTGTTCACTTTTCAGAATGGCCGCGATCCGGATGGCGTCCGTGATCGCGTCGCCGCGTGCAAATCCGCTGAACGGACGCACAACGACCAGGTTGATGGTCATGGATTCTCCTGCTCTCGAAATTCGAGTCGCGCCGTCAGGCAACGAACTGACCGGCATTCACGCCCAATGATCCAAACAGCATGGCCGGCTGGGATTCTGTCAGTATCGTCGCATACTCGACGCTGTAGAGAAGGTCGCGCCGATACAACAAAGCATCCTGCGACTGATCGAATACCGAAGTGCCGCCATAGATCAGGCGCCCCTCGGTTCCGTCGGCCAGGGTGATGAACTGAAGCTGCGCCATCGCAAGATCGATCGCGCCCGCGGTCGCATCCCGGATGGCCGGGGTGGGACACCAGCAGGTGATACGGAACAATTGCGTCTGGCGCCGGGTTTCCTGTTGGGCGGGGGCATCGGCGACCACCCGGGCCAGCACCAGCCCCGCGCCGGGCAGGCTCAACGTCGAACCGGTCACCTGCGCCGGCCGATCGGCGCGCACCAGCACCGCCAGATTGGCCGCCACCAGCGCGGGATTGTCCCCAAGCTGAAGCCGATAGGCGTAGGCCACACCGTCGATGACAACTCCCGCAACCTGACCAGGTCCGCCGACACCGCCGAAGGTGACGATATTCCCGACCACCGAGACCGTCAGCCCTGGCGTCGTCGGCGTTCCCGACCACGCCTGCACATACCGCGTGCTCACCCGGCCGGTGCCGGGCGCCGGGAAAATGGTTACATTGACCTTTCCCGCCCGCAGATCGGCATCCAATGCCGCGGCGTTGGGCCATCCCCGATAGATGCGGCAGTCGGGCCCGGGCACGCTCGTGGTTCCCGTACCATTCGGGTAAAGCGCGGCATCTGCCAAGCCGACCAGCGCGGTCTCCACATCTGCCTGGTCCGCCATCAGGTGGTTGCCTGCTTGACCGTCAGCCGCCATCCCAGACCGGTCAGCTCGGCCGCGGAAACCACCGCGTTGCGCCCAAGATCGTCCGTCATCAGGTCGGCGGGGAGCAGCACGACGCCTGGAAAGGCCGGCAGCAGCACGGTCCAATACGGGACCGAGGTATCGGACGGCAGTTCTGCCGCCGGCGATCCTCCGCCGGCGGCGCCCATCACGCTGGCGGGCCAGTTGGTGAGCAACGGGGTGGTCGTGGTCGCGGTCACCCCCCCGTACCCATTTACGCCCGTCGTCGCCGGCCCGGAAGCGCGCGCGAAGGAGACCACGCGCGTGGTTCGGATGCAGAGAACCGGCAGCAGGGGCTCCTGGGACGCAATGAACCAGGTGCCACCCGACGGCTGCACAAGATAGTCGCCAACCTGGGTATAGGCGCCGTCGAAAATCCCATGCACCCCGACTGCGCCGAAACCGTCGGGTCGCAGGAATTTCCCCATCATGCCGGTGAACAGGGCGTGCAGCCGCAGATAGCGGTTGGTGGGGTCGAGCGGATTGCTCACCCCCGATGGCCGGTAGGCATCCGTGCTCGCGCCCGCGGCACGCGCCGCGACATTCATGCCCCACTGGAGGCGGTCCTGAATGCGATCCTGACTCATGCTAAACGATCCAGGTGATTCCGCCGTCGCGCAGCGCCGGACCCGGCGGCACGCCGAGAAACCCGCAAAGGCGCCGGCGCCAGTCATCGAACAGCTCCGCCCGGTCCCGCGCCTCGTTGCGGTTCCGTGTCCAGACCGAGGCCTGGTCGGTGTCCATGCTGTCGCTCGCCTTCGGCACCGCGAATTCCAACGCGGTCAGCTGTGCCAGATAGGTCAGCACCACGTTCGTCTCAGCCGTCGACAGATTGTTCAAGCGAAATTCGAGCAGGCCGTAGACCTGGTAGAACCGCCAACTGTCGAATCCGGCCGGGGTCGCGCCATAGGCTGGGTATCCGCAATAGCGGCGGATATCCGTCTTCTGCGCGTCGGTGAACATTACACGAAGGACCCATCGCCGCGGGTGAACAGAACGATGCCGCTGCCCGTGCTCAGCACCGCCGCCGCGTAGGTGATCAAGGGATTGGCCGCCAGCATCACCCGGCTGCCGGGCAGCACGGGCATGTCCCGCGTGCCGGCCGCAACCGTTGCATCGGCGCCGAGGCGCACATAGGCCAGCGCCGTGGTGGTGTTGGTCACCACCACCGACTCGCCTCCGCCCGCCAAGGCCGCCGCGACGGAAGATGTCCCGGCGGCTAAGCTCACCGTTCCGGCAGGCCGGAACGGCTGCGTCGAACCCATAGCCATGAACGATACCCCTCCGTCAGCCGATGTGCTCGATCATCACCGCGCGCTTGAAGGCGGCGCTGGTCGCGGTCGGGACGGTACTGGTGGTGGTGGTGGTGTCGGAAGGCGTGCAGAAGCCGCCGATCCAATACCAGGACTGGGCGATGATCTGCTGCAACCGGTCGAGCGGTTCGCGGGTGACCATGGCGATGCCATCGACCATATGCACGATGGAGTCCTTCGGTGCCACGTCGTCCGCCGCCATGCCCGCGAAGTCGCCCTCGATCAGTGCGCCCTGACCGCATACGATCGGCCGGCGCACCATCAGGTTGCTCAACACCGGGTGCGGCTGCACGAACGCCTCGGTCGTCGGAACGAAGCGCAGCCCCAGGAACTGGTTCACCATCGCCCGCCGGAACACATGGTTGGCCGAGGTCGCCCCCTGAAACAACTGCTTGAAATCCGGATCGGCGAACAGCTGGCGCGCCGAGACCGGATCCAGATAGCAGTTATAGGCGCCTTCGATTTCGGGCACCGCGTTGGCGCGCAGATTGGCGACCGCGTCCAGCAGGTTCCCCATCGTCAGCGTGCTTCCGGCGGTCAGCGCCGACGTATTGTTCGCCGCCGCCGGGCGCACGATGGCCGAGGCGTTGACGGCGACCACCGCGTTGTTCTGGGTGCCATCGGAAATGCTCACGTTGGTCGAGAACGTCAGCACGCCCGAAATGCCGTTGGGCGCCGTGGACACGTTGGTCGCATCGGCAGCCGCGCCGATCAGCAGATACTGGTCAGCCCCCACCACCACCGACAGCGTGTTCGTCGCGCTCACCGGCAGTTGCACGCCGTTGACGAAATTGAACTGGAACCCGCGGATATCATCGACCGCCAGCGCCGGCCCCGCCGAGGCCAGGGTGGTCCGCACCCGGGTATTGCCGCCGAAATAGGCGGCGAACAGCGCGTTCCGCGCCAACTCGTCCAGGCTGCGGGCAGCCTGCTCGCCGTTCACGAAAGCGTTCTGGAGGAATTGGCTGGCAATCCCCACCCGGCTGGTGACCATGTTGAGATCGGTGGTCGCCGCGTAGTGGTTGATCGTCAGGGTGTACTGCTCGACGCTCCAGGTGGTCGGATTCAGCCCGTTGTCGAAATTGGTGTTGGCGGCGGGCGCCAGCGGGGTCGTCACGCTCGGCTTCAGCCCGGCCCGGGTCTTGGTCAGGGTTTCACCGATGCCGACCGCGATTTCCTCGCGGTCGGCGATGGCGCGGTAGCCCAGACGGGAATGCAGCGCCTGCTCGAACTCGCGTTCCAGGAAGCCCTGCTGGATGATCGGCTGCAAGGCAGGGGGGAAGTTCTGGATGCCCATGCGTGAGCTCCTTCAGATCAAATGGAGGGGGAAATGTCGCTCTCAGCCGCGGCGCTTCAGCAGTGCCGCGCGGGCGGTCCGGTATTCCTCGTCGTTCATCTCGCCGGCCAGTTTCTGGCGCGGCGGCTGCGCCAGCGGCGCCTTCGCGGCGGCCGAGCTCGACGTCGTGCCGAACAGCCACGGCTTGGCCCGCTTCAGCTCGGCGATCAGCGCCGCCGCCCCCTCCACCTCGCCGGCGGCGTTCAGCTTCAACCGGCTCGAGTCGACCAGCTTCAAGCCATCCAGATCGATGATGCCGGCCTTCTGGGCTTCGGTTTTCAGCTCGGCCATGATCAGCCGCGCCTCGGTTTCGCGCTGGAGCGCGGCCAACTGACGCTCGAGCTTCTCTGCCCGCTCACGCAGCTCCGCCATATCATCAGCCGCGGGCGTTGCGTCCGCGGCCTTCACCTGCTCGGTCATCACGATTTTCCTGGAAATTGCACAGTGGGATCGGCGGCAATCCGGGCAAGTTCGGCCGGAATGTCCTCGATGTCGTAGGTTGCGGCGATGGATTTCACGGCCGTCTGCTGGGAAATCTGTTTTGCGGCCGCCAGCGTCGCCAGCGTCTGCGCGTCCTTCATCCGGTCGTCCGCCGTTGGCGGCACCCAGCGCGGCCAGGTAAGCGACAGCCGGGCGGCGGCATCCAGCGCCGGAACCGCCTCGCCCATGACGAACAGCGGAAAGCGCTGGGCCACGCGCAGTACCATGCGCGCCAGGGCCAGCAGGGCGCCTTCGCCGTAGCTGACCCGCAGCATGTCGGCCAGCCAGATCAGCCCCTGGTTCATCAGTTCCAGCGCGCGCCCCGATTGCGCCGCGGTCAGCCGATCGGCATGGGCGCGGTTGCCATGGATGCTCTCCAGCGCCATCTCCCGCAGCGCCCGCACGTAATCCAGCACCGCCGCCGCCGCCGTGCCGCCAATCTCCAGCAGCTTGGCGTCACCCTTCTCGCTGACCACCAGCGCGTTGCCGGCACCTTTGACGATCTCGGTATCGGTGCTCGCCGGCTCCTTGATGAGCAGGGTCGGGTCGCTGCTGTATTTCAGACCACGCCCCGCCTGGCTCAGCTGGTAATCGATCTCGATCTGGGTCTCGATCGCGGCGCGGAACGTGCAGGCCCCGTCGTTGGGATCACCGGATGCCGAGGGACCCGGCAGGTTGCGCACCCACACGACCGGGACGAACCCCAGGTCATGGCGGACGCTGCGCGCCAGATCCGGCTCGGAGACCAGGGCCGATCCGACTGGAACCGGCAGGAACCAGGTCTCGCTCACCTCGTCCCAGCGACGCTGGAACCAATACTCCGCCGAAGGATCGTCGATCGCGTATCCCTCGGCTGCCAGCTGCGCTCCCGTCACCTTGTACCGTTCGGTCACGGCCGCCAGCGTGTCCGGCGCCTCCGGGTCCCAAGCCGGGATCAGGAACGTCGTCTCCAGGGCCGAAAAGAACAAGCGGCCACGCAGCACCCGCATCAGGATCGCCGCCGACCCGACCGACCCGCGAATGGCCGCTTCGATCATCACCTGATTGAGACGACAATCCTTCACCACATCGGCAAGCACGCCGCGGACCGTGGCATCGGGGCTGTCGATGGCGGGGAAATGCCCCTCGCTGAACAACAGCGCGACGCTATCCTCCACCACGATCCGGCTCAGCGCGTAGCGGACGCTTGGCTTGCGATTGCGCAGCGGCACATATTCCCCGCTCGCGCCGCGCTCCTCATGGAACTGGTACGGCAAGACATCGTATAATGTGCCGTCCAGAACCCGACGCAGAACATCCAGCGTTCGGCTTCGTGGCGAGTAGTCGGCGTCCCGCGGGATCAGATCACAGATTGTTTCGAACATGGCTTCCGTTGTTTCATCGGCCCAGGAACGGCAGATCCAGGCTGCGCGCGCCGATCGAGACGTCGGCTGCCTCGGTGAAGGCCCGGTTCAGCGCATCCACCTGGTCATCCTTGCGGCCCAGCGGGAACTCACGCAGCTCCTCCAGGAAGGCGCTGTTCCAGCCCGCGCGCATGATGGCCAGGTTGCCGGCCTCGATCTGCGCGGCCACCGGTGTGCTGCGCGTCGATTTGGACCCGGATTCGCGCGACCGCTTCACGGCGAATCCCGCGAGCTTGCGGACATAGGAATCCGCTTGCGCTTTCCCGGCCTGCCCGGGATCCTCGGCCAGGCTGACGACCACGCCGCGGCCGTCCGCGGCCGCGGCCGAAAGCAGCGTCTGCTCGACCTCCAGCGGGCTGGTGCGCTGGCGGATCACATCCATCACGATGAACCGCCCGTCCTTGTCCCGCAGCACTTTCACTCCCGCGGTCCAGTCCGGGTCGTTGCTTCCGGTTTCGGGCGTCGCCGCCAGATCCCATCCGCGCACCATTTTCCCGCCGATGCCGGACGGCAACTCATCCAGCACCGCGATGCGCGCGACCTTGAAGACCGAGCCGGCCGCGGCGCGAGGGGCCTGCTGATACAATGCCTGCCACATCCTTTCTCCAGCCTGATCGCGCTTGCGAAGCAGGGCACGTTCGTCTTCCCATTCCGGCCACAGCGCCTCCCCGGGCGCGCGGCCGAGCGGATCGTCGGCCTCGGCCAATGCCGGCAGTCGCAGCACGGACCATTCCGGCTCGGCTCGCTCGAGCAGGCGTCCGGCCAGATCATCCAGATGCCATCGGGTCATCACCAGCATCACCCGACCGCCGGGCTTCAGGCGCGTGACCAGGTCCGCGCAGTACCAGTTCCACAGACTGTTCCGCGCCCGGACGCTGTCGGCATCGGCGAAGGATCGTACCGGATCATCGATGATCGCGAGGTCCGCGCGCCGCCCGGCGACTGGCCCTCTTACCCCGGTTGCGTAATACTGACCCCGGGACGAGGTGCCCCATCGGGCCACCGCCCGCTCGTCGCGGTTGAGGCAATAGCCCAGCACTGCTTCGTGCTCGGTGATCAAAGACCGCGCCTGGCGGGCGAAATGATTCGCCAGATCCGCCGTGTGGGCGGCGGCGATGATCGAACTCCTCGGGTGCCGGCTCAGGAACCAGACCGGGAACAGCACCGAGCAATAGGTGGATTTCGCCGAACCCGGCGGCATCTGCACCATCAATCGGTCGATCCTGCCCTCGGCCAGGTCGGCCAGTCTGGAAATCAGCAGACGGTGATGGCGTGCCGGGGTCAGACCATCGGCGCCCAGAACCAGATCGGCAAAGCCGTCGAGATCGGGCAGCGCGCGATGATCCGCCCGACCGATGTCGCACGGCATGATATGAACAGATAAAATGAATAGGGCAGGGGGTTCAGGAGCTGGGCCGCGGATGCCGAAGCCTCGAAGGGCCGGCGTCCGCGCGAACCGCCATCATGTCGGAATATATACCCCAAACTGGGGCGTATAGGCAAGAGAAAACGTCAGGGGCCAGGAAAAAAACCGTCCTGCCGCGCCAGGCACTCCAACGGCCAGCGAGGCCGGGCCGTGGGCAGCTCGGCGTCCGCCAGGCTCGCGCGCAACCGCTCGATTCCAGCCCAGGCCACCATCACCGCATTATCGGTGCAGAGCGCCACCGGCGGGACCGCCAGCCGAAATCCTTCCTCCCGCGTCGCTTCCTCCAGCGCTTCACGGATCGTCCGGTTCGCCGCCACCCCACCGGCCACCACCAGCAATCCGGGCCTGCCTGGGTGCAGCGCGACAAATCGGCGCATCGCCGCCGTCGCCCGATCGGCCAGCACATCCCGCACCGCGGCCTGAAACCCGGCCGCCAGATCCGCTGCATCGCTCGCCGCCAATGCCCCGGGTCCGAAGCCGGCCACCGTCTGTGCCACCGCCGTCTTCAGACCGGAGAAACTGAAATCGCAGCCGTCCCGCCCCAGCATCGGCCGAGGGAACCGGAACCGATCCGGCGTCCCGGTCGCCGCCAATCGCTCCAGCGCCGGCCCGCCAGGCCAGCCGAGCCCCAGCAGCTTCGCCACCTTGTCGAATGCCTCCCCGGCGGCGTCGTCCAGCGTCCCGCCCAGTCGCCGATAGCGACCGACCCCTTCGACCGAGACGCACTGGCAATGCCCCCCCGAGATCAGCAGCAGCAAGTAGGGAAAAGCTGCCCCTTCGATCACCAACCCTGGCAGCCTCGCCGTCAGCGCGTGTGCTTCCAGATGATTCACCGCCACGAACCGCCGTCCGGCTGCCAACGCCACGCCCTGGCCGAATTGGCTGCCGACGATCAGCCCGCCGATCAGCCCCGGCCCGACCGTCGCCGCCACCGCCTCCAGTGCTCCGAATGTCAGTCCGGCCTCCCGCATGACGCGCCGCACCAGATCCGGCAGCAGCGCCAGATGCGCCCGGGCCGCAATCTCGGGCACCACGCCGCCGAACGGGGCGTGGCGCGCTTCCTGGCTCGCCACCAGCGCGGCCAGCACCGAGCCGTCGCCATTCAGCACCGCCGCCGCGGTCTCGTCGCAGGAACTCTCGATGCCGAGTACCGGTCCCATCACCCCATCCATGCCCGGCGGCGAAACGCTTTGACCGCCGACCCGCGCCGGTAATAGGACAGGCGCATGTCCTCGGCCATTGCCGCCTCCCGTATTCCCCCCCACCGACCCGGGCTGCCGCTTCGGGTCGGCACCCGCCCCTCGCCGCT
>JAKBCO010000302.1 GCA_021807785.1 Pseudomonadota bacterium | reverse complement strand
CCGGTGGCCGCGCTGTTCGCCCGCCCCGCCCATCCCTACACGGTGGGGCTGCTGGGCGCGGTGCCGAAGCTGGTGGCCGAGGCGGGCGGGGCCGTGCGGACCCGGCTCGCCGAGATCCCGGGGCTGGTGCCGTCGTTGCGCGCGCGCATCGCCGGCTGCGCCTTCGCCCCGCGCTGCGCGCGCGCCGACGACCGCTGCCGGACGGAAGCGCCGGCGCTGCGCCCCCTCGCCTCCGGCCATGAAGCCGCCTGCCATTACCCGGAGGGCGCATGAAGCCGCTGCTGGAGGTCGCCGATCTGCGCAAGTATTTCCCGCTGCGCGGGGGCCTTCTGGGGCGCGCGGTCGGACAGGTCCACGCGGTCGATGGCGTCAGCTTCAGCCTCGACCGCGGCGAGACCCTGTCGCTGGTGGGCGAATCGGGCTGCGGCAAATCCACTGTCGGCCGCGCGGTGCTGCGGCTGATCGCGCCCAGCTCCGGGACCGTGCATCTGGACGGGGCGCGGATCGATACCATGCCGTCCGCCCAGCTGCGCCCGTTGCGGCGGCGGATGCAGGTGGTGTTCCAGGACCCGTTCTCCTCGCTCTCGCCCAGGATGCGGGTGCGCGACATCCTGGCCGAGCCGATCCGCAATTTCGGCCTCGCCAAAGGGGCGGCGCTGGAGGCGCGGCTGGCGGCACTGCTGGAACAGGTGCGGCTGCCGCGCGACGCGCTGGACCGCTTCCCGCACGAATTCTCCGGCGGGCAACGCCAGCGCATCGGCATCGCGCGGGCGCTGGCGCCGGAGCCGGATCTGATCGTCTGCGACGAGGCGGTCTCGGCGCTGGATGTCTCGGTGAAGGCGCAGGTGGTCAACCTGCTGGCCGAGCTGCAGGACACGCTGGGCCTGGCGCTGCTGTTCATCAGCCACGATCTGGCGATCGTCGAGCACCTGACGCATCGGGTGGCGGTGATGTATCTGGGCAAGCTGGTGGAGGTGGCGGACCGGCGCACGCTGTTCGCCACCCCCCGGCACCCCTACACCCGGGCCTTGCTATCGGCGGTCCCCGTACCGGACCCGACCATCCGGCGCGAACGGGTCATCCTGGCCGGCGACGTGCCGAGCCCGATCCATCCACCGCCGGGCTGCCGGTTTCACACCCGCTGCCCGCTCGCCTTCGACCGCTGCCGGCAGGAGGAACCGGTGCTGCGCGCGATCACCCCCACCCAGTCGGCGGCCTGCCACCTGGACAGCTGACCTCCCACCTCCCCTTGCGGGAGGGGCCGGGGGAAGGGTCCGAGCCCCACGAATACCCGGCCCTCTCCCCTCAAGCCTTCAGCGGCGCATAGAACTGGCACCACCCCATCGGGCTGATCGCGCCGGCAACGATCTGGCACGTCCCGTCCGCCATCTTCCCAGGTCCCACGCCACCGCCCATCATCCCCTCGCCCGGCTTGCCGCCCTTGGCGATGAAGAACCGGCAATGGCCGCACATCTTGCCGTCCTTCGGATGGTCCTGATACTGCGCGGCCTTCTTGGCCGCCTTGGTCTGCTGCGCGGCGGCCGGCAGCACCGGCAGCATCACCCCGGCCAGGGCGAGGACCAGCAGGCGGCGGCGATCGGGTGCGTCGGGGGGACAGGACATCGGAGCCTCCGTTTCGGGCCGCGGGATGCGGCACGGGACTTGTGCCGAAGGGCCGCATATCCGACACTGATCCGGATCAATTATCGCCCGATTCCTTCCGACCGGGGTTGATCCCCCTGCGTCCGCGCCCAGATGCCAACAGGCCGTGCCCCGCCAGCCGCGAGGGCCTATGGACTATAGTCTGCGCCACCAGTTCCGCCTGGCCCCCGCGCCGGCGGGACTTTCGCCGATCCAGGCGGCCCAGGCGCGCTATGCCGCCGGGGCGGACCCTGAAGCGCGTGCCTTGTGCGAACAGGCGCTGGCGGCACATCCGGACGATGTCACGGCGTTGCACCTGCTGGGGGTGATCCTGACCCGGGCTGGCGACGCGGCGTCCGCGGTCGAACGGTTGGAAACCGCTGTTCTGCTGTGCGCGGATGACGGGCAGCTGCGCTATCACCTGGGCAATGCGCTGCTGGCGCTGGGACGCGATGCCGACGCGGCCGACGCCTTCGCGCAGGCGATCGCGCTGGAACCCGGACTGGCTGACGCCCACAACAACCGCGGCAACGCGCTGCGCCGGATGGGGCGCATGGTGGCGGCGCTGGATGCATATCGCGCCGCGCTGGCGGTGCGCCCCGGCTTCGCCCCGGCGCTGTATAACATGGGGGTGGCGCTGGCCGGGTTCGGCGAGTTCGCCGCCGCCATCGACTGCTACCGCGCCGTCCTCGCCACCCCGCCGGCCCCGGGCGAGGCGGAGAAGCATCCGCTGGTGCTGGAATCCCTCGCCGCCGCGCTGGTGGAACGCTCCGAGCACGAGCAGGCGATCGCGGCGGATCGCGCCTGGCTGGCGCTGGAACCGGGCGCGGCCAAGGCGGCCTGGAACCTGAGCCTGTCGCTGCTGGCGCTGGGCCGCTACCCCGAAGCCTGGCCGCTCTACGAGCGCCGCTGGGAGATCGAGGGGTTCCGCGACGAGGCCGAGCGCGACCAGCCGCTGCCGGTGATCCCCGACCTCGCCGCCTGCGCCGGCAAGCAGGTGCTGATCCGCCGCGAGCAAGGGCGCGGGGACGTGCTGCATTTCATCCGCTATGCCGCGCTGCTGGCGCGTCACGCCCACCATGTCGGCCTGAGCACCTATCCCGACCAGGTCGCGCTGCTGGCGCGCAGCCCCGGGCTTGCCGAGGTGGTGCCGGAGGACGGCCCCGAACCGGCCCACGACCTTGCGGTCTCGCTGATGAGCCTGCCGCTGATGTTCGCCACCACGGTGGAAACGATCCCCACCCCCCTGCCCTATCTGATCGCCGATCCGGCGGCGGTGGCGCGCTGGCGGGCGCGGCTGGCCCCGGCGCGGCTGCGCGTCGGGCTGTGCTGGTGGGGGTCGTCGCATTCCCGGCGCAGCTCCATCCCGCTGCCCGAACTCGCGCCTCTTTTGGAATTAGAGAGTATCAATTTTCATGCGCTGCAGATCGACCTGCCCGCCGACCAGCGCGCCTTCGCGCTGCGCGCCGGGCGGGTGGCGCTGCACGACGAGGCGTTGGCCGATTTCGATGCCACCGCGGCGCTGATCGGGGCGCTGGACCTGGTGATCTCCATCGATACCTCGGTGGCACACCTGGCCGGCGGGATGGGCAAGCCGGTCTGGATCATGCTGCGCGACAGCCCGGACTGGCGGTGGATGCAGGGGCGGGACGACAGCCCGTGGTACCCCACCGCGCGGCTGTTCCGGCAGGGGCGGGACCGCGACTGGGCGCCGGTGG
>JAKBCO010000301.1 GCA_021807785.1 Pseudomonadota bacterium | reverse complement strand
GGGAATGCGGCAAGCTGGACGAAACGTCACGATCGCGCAGCATCGCCGCCCGGCGGAGCCGCCCCGGCTTGCCATCCCGCCCGCGAACCCCGACCATCCCCCCATGTCCGGCTTCGCCCCGCGAGTCCGCGCCGTCCTCGGCCCGACCAACACCGGCAAGACGCATCTCGCCATGGAGCGTCTGGCCGCCCACGCCTCCGGCATCATCGGCTTCCCGCTGCGCCTGCTCGCGCGCGAGAACTACGAGCGCCTGGTCCGCGCCCGCGGTGCGGCCAATGTCGCCCTCATCACCGGCGAGGAGAAAATCGTCCCGCCCCACGCGCGCTGGTTCGCCTGCACGGTGGAGGCGATGCCGCTCGACCGCCCTGTCGAGTTCCTGGCGGTGGACGAGATCCAGCTCTGCGCCGACCCCGACCGCGGCCATGTCTTCACCGACCGCCTGCTGCACGCCCGCGGCCTCGTGGAAACCATGTTCCTTGGCGCCGAAACCATCCGCCCGCTGCTCGCGCGCCTGGTTCCCGGCGCGCGGATCGAAACCCGCCCGCGCCTGTCGCAGCTGCACGCCGCCGGCGCCACCCGCCTGACCAGGCTACCGCCGCGCAGCGCCGTGGTCGCGTTTTCCGCTGACGCCGTCTATGCCATCGCCGAGGCGATCCGCCGCCGGCGCGGCGGCTGCGCGGTGGTGATGGGCCGCCTCAGCCCGCGCACCCGCAACGCCCAGGTGGCGCTCTACCAGAACAAGGAAGTGGATTTCCTGGTCGCCACCGACGCCATCGGCATGGGCCTCAACATGGACGTGGACCATGTCGCCTTCGCCGGCCTCTCGAAGCATGACGGCCACCGCCCGCGCCCGCTCACCGCCGCCGAGGTCGCGCAGATCGCCGGCCGCGCCGGGCGCGGGATGCGTGACGGCAGCTTCGGCACCACCGCCGACTGCCCGGCGATGGGCGAGGACCTGGCGCAGGCGGTGGAAGCGCACCGCTTCGACCCGCTGACCCAGCTCTGCTGGCGCAACGCGGACCTCGATTTCTCCGATCTCGATGCCCTGCTGGCCAGCCTCAACGCCCCGCCCCCGCGCCCCGGCCTGGTGCGCGGCAACGAGGCGGCCGACCTCGAAACCCTGACCCTGCTCGCCCGCGACGGCGCCATCCGCCGCGCCGCCACCACCCGCCCCCGGCTGCGCCGGCTGTGGGAGGCCTGCCAGATCCCGGATTTCCGCAAGCTCGCCGACGAGACCCACGCCCGCCTCTGCGCCCGGGTGTTCCACCACATCGCCGAGGGCGGCCCGCTGCCGGCCGATTTCCTCGCCGCGCCAATCGCCGCGCTCGACCGCACCGAGGGCGATATCGACACGCTGATGCAACGGCTGGCCGGCATCCGCGTCTCCGCCTACATCGCCGCCCGCGCCGATTGGCTGCGCGATGCCGCCCACTGGCAGGCCCGCGCGCGGGAGGTGGAGGACAAGCTCTCCGACGCCCTGCACGAACGCCTGCTGGCCCGCTTCGTCGATCGCCGCGCCGCCTTCCTGCTGCGCCGGCTGGACGCGGCCGACGGCGCGCCGCTGCTGTCCGCCGTCACCCGCCGCGGCGAGGTGATCGTGGAGGGCCACCCGGTCGGCGCCCTGCGCGGCTTCGTCTTCCACCCCGATCCGGACACCGATGCCGACCGCCGCCGGCTGGTCCTGCGCGCCGCCCGCCGCGCCCTGGCCACGGAAATGCCGCGCCGGGTCGCGGCGCTGGAGGCCGCCCCGGACTCCGCCTTCGCCCTGACCGCGGACGCCCGCATCACCTGGGGGGCCGAGCCGGTGGCCCGGCTGCGCCCCGGTCCGGTGCCGCTGCGCCCGCTCGCCGAGGCGCTGGACGCGGCGTTCCTCGATGGTGCCGCGCGCGACCGCATCCGCGCCCGCGCCCAGGACTTTCTCAACCGGTACATCGCCGGCGAACTGGCCCCGCTGTTCG
This sequence comes from Pseudomonadota bacterium, assembly GCA_021807785.1. Taxonomy (GTDB): domain Bacteria; phylum Pseudomonadota; class Alphaproteobacteria; order Acetobacterales; family Acetobacteraceae; genus JAJZVS01. The sequence goes on along the minus strand of JAKBCO010000301.1, from coordinate 1,410 downwards.
CCGCCACCGAGGCAGTGCGGTTCTCCCCCGACCTGCGCGGGGCGCTGCACGCCCTGGCCGACGGCCTCGGCGTGCTCGCCGATGGCGGCGCCGCGGGGGCGGACCCGGCGCGGCGGCGGGCGCTGAAGGCGCTGGGGGTCACCGCCGGGCGGTTCGCGCTGTTCCTGCCGGCGCTCCTGAAGCCGCGCCCGGCGGCGCTGCGGGCGCTGCTGGCGGCGGTGGCGGCCGGGGCGCCGGTGCCGCCGCCGCTGCCGCCAGGTGCGGTCACCCTGCCCGCCGCCACCCTTCGGCCCGAGGGCGGCTGGCTGCCCGCCGGCCCGATCCTGCTGCGCCTCGACATCGCCGAGCGGGTCGCCGCCGAGCTCGCCCATGCCACAAGGCGCGGCCCCGCGGTGCCGCCTGCCGGGCTCGCCGGCCGGCTGGGGCTGCGCGCGGACGCCCTGGCCCCGGTGCTGCGCGCGCTCGGCTTCCGCCTGATCCCGGCCGAGCTGCCCGGCCCCACCGCCTTCGGCCCGCCGGCGCCGCCGCTGCTGGTGCCGCTGCGCCGCCGGCGCGACCCGCCGGAGGCCCCGGCGCGCCCGGGCGGCCCGTTCGGCGTGCTGGTCCAACTCCTGCGCTGAGCGATGTCGGACGGCACGTTCCAGCGGCTCGATCTCTGGCTCTGGTGCGCCCGGGTGCGCCGCGCGCGCGCCGAGTGCGCGGCGCTGGTGGCCGGCGGCGCGGTCCGCCTCAACCGCCAGCCCATCGACAAGCCGCATGCGCGGGTGCGGGTGGGCGATGTCCTGACCCTCGCGGTCGCCGGCGAGGTGCGGGTCTGGCGGGTGCGCGCGCTCGCCGCCCGGCGCGGCCCGGCGGCCGAGGCGGCACTGCTCTACGAGGCCATCCCCGATGCGTCCTGAGCCGCCACCCGCGCCCCTGCACCTGCCGTTCGAGCCGGGACCGTATCGGCTGGCGATGGCCCTGCAAGCCTGCGCGGAGGCCGACTGGATCGAGATCGACGCCGGCTACCGCGCCGAACTCGCGCTGCGCCGCGGCCTGCTCGACCTCCGCCGCCCGGAGGTGCTGGGCCTCGGCCCGGACACGCTGCCGGCGCGGCGGGAACTCCTGGCACTGCTCGCGCATCACCTGCCGGCGCGCTTCCCGGCCTGGTTCGCCACCGCGCCCGACGGGCGCCTCCGCAACCGCCTGACCGGCGAGGTCTGGCAGCTGGACCACGCCGCGTCCGACCCGCTGGATCTGGCGGCGCGGCTGGTACAGGAGGATCTCTGCCTGCTGCGCCTCGATGCCGGCACGCCGGTGCTGACCGATGCCGCGCTCTGCTCCCCCAGCCGCTGGCGCCTGGCCGAGAAGCTCGGCCGGCCGCTGGCTTCGGTGCATGAGCCGGTGCCGCTCTACGCCGCGCGGCTCGCA
>JAKBCO010000300.1 GCA_021807785.1 Pseudomonadota bacterium | reverse complement strand
CTCCACCCACCCGGCGGCGCGATAGAGGGCGGCGGCCGGCCCCTCGGTGGTCTCCAGGGTCAGCAGCCGCCGATCCCGCGACCGGGCCTCCGCCTCCGCCCCGGCCAGCAACGCGCGCGCCAGACCGCGGCGGCGTTGCGCCCGTCCCACCAGCAGTTTCTTCACCGCCGCGCGATGCGGCTGGTCGGGCGCGGTGGCGAGGTCGAGGCTGACCGTGCCCGCCAGCACCCCGTCGTCCCACGCCGCCAGCACCGCCCGTTCCCCCCGCGCCGCCTGTCCGGCGACGCGGGTCCAATAGGCGCGCGCCGCCGCCAGGGTCAGGTCCGGTCGGAAGGAGACCGGCGCGCCCTCCGCCGCGGCCTCCGTCAGCAGTGCGGCCAGCCGCGGCACCGCCGAGTCCGCGCCGGGGGCGTCCAGCACGGCCACCGCGCGCCATGGGCGCCGGTAACCATATTCCAACGAATGCGAGATATCCTGCAACGGACGGATCGGCCCGCGGCGCAGGAACGAATGCTTCTCGTAGAACCGATGCGCGCGGGTGAAGCGGGTGTCCGACCACAGCACCAGCGGCACCGGCCCGGCTTGCGCGGCGGCGGTGGACAGCAGCCGTTCGGCGAGCCCGGTCCCGCGCTGCGCCGACGCGAGATAGAGCCGACAGATTTCCGCCCCCTCGGGATGCGGGCGGAGCGCGATCATCCCGACCACGCGTCCCGTCGCATCCTCGGCCGCCCAGAGCGCGCCGCCCGCCGTCGCGTAATACGACGCCAGCGCCCGCAACTCGGGCACTTCGCCGTCGAGATCGAAGGTGATGGACGGGTATTCGCCCCAACACGCGCGGATCAGGGCGATGAACCCGGCCGCGTCGGCATCCCGACCCGGCCGGATCGTCACCCTCACCGCAGCCGCTCGCAGAAGGCGGCGATGCGCCGGCAGCCTTCCACCAGCACCGATTCCTCGGCGGCGGTGCTGACGCGGATATAGGGGCTCATGCCGTAGGAGACGCCGGGCACGATCGCCACATGCGCTTCTTCCAGCAGGGCGCGGGCGAATTCCTCGTCCGAGCCGATCGCGCGCCCGGCGGGCGAAATGCGGCCCAGACAGCCGGCGACGTTCGGGAACACGTAGAACGCGCCTTCCGGCTTGTGGCAGTTGAGCCCGGGTGCCGCGTTCAGCATCTCCACCGCGATGTCGCGCCGGCGCTGATAGGCGCTCACCATCTCGGCCACCCCCTCCTGCGGCCCGTCGAGCGCCGCGGCGGCGGCGGCCTGGCCCACGGTGGAGACGCCGGCGGTGATCTGGCCCTGCATGTTGATCATTCCGCGGATCAGCGCGCGCGGCCCGGCGGCGAAACCGATGCGCCAGCCGGTCATGGCGTAGGTCTTGGACACCCCGCTGATGGTCAGCGTGCGATCGGCCAGATCGGGCGCCACCGCCGCCATGGTGGCGTGGCGGAAGCCGTCGAACACCAGATGCTCGTACATGTCATCCGACATGATCCAGACATCCGGGTGCCGGCGCAGCACCTCGGCGATGGCGGCCAGTTCCTCGGCCGAGCAGGCGGCGCCGGAGGGGTTGTTCGGGTTGTTCAGCACCAGCCATTTGCTGCGCGGCGTGATCGCCGCCGCGATATCCTCCGCCCGCGGCTTGAAGCCGTTGTTCTGCGGGCAGGCGACGAACACCGGGGTCGCGTCGAGCAGCTGCGTCATCAGCGGATAAGCGTTCCAGGATGGCACCGGGATCACCACCTCGTCGCCCGGATCGAGGGTGGCGGCGAGCGCGTTGTAGATGCACTGCTTGCCGCCATTGCCGACGCTGATCTGGTCGAGGCCGAACTCCAGCCCCGAATCGCGGCGGAACTTGCGCTGGATGGCGGCTTTCAGCGCCGGCACCCCGTCCTGCGGCGGGTATTTGGTCTCCCCGCGCAGGGCGGCCTGGTAGCCGGCCTCGATCGCCGGGCGCGGCGTGGCGAAGCCGGGCTCGCCCAGGGTCAGCGCCACCACGTCCACCCCCTGGGCGCGCAACTCCCGCGCCCGCATGGTCATGGTGGTGCTGGCCGCGACCTGGACCCGCGCGAGTCGCCGCGCCAGCGCCGGCATCAGGAAAGCCCCGCGCAGAACCGCTGGATGCGGGTGCACGCCTCGGTCAGGGTCGGCAGGTCCGACGCATAGCTGACCCGGAAATGATCGGGAAAGCAGAACGCCGCGCCATGCACCGTGGCCACCCCTTCCTCCTCCAGCAGCGCCGTCACGAACGCCTCGTCGTTGACGATCTTCTTCCCCCCGCGCGAGGTCTTGCCGAGGCAGCCATGCATGCCCGGATAGACGTAGAACGCGCCCTCCGGCTTGTGGCAGGTCAGGCCCGGGGCGGCGTTCAGCATCTCCACCACCAGGTCGCGCCGGTCCTGATAGGCGCGGCGCATCACCTCGATACTGTCCTGCTGGCCGGTCAGCGCTTCCACCGCGGCGGCCTGGCTGATCGAGGAGGGGTTGGAGGTGGACTGGCTCTGCAGCTTGTCCATCGCCTTGATCAGCGCCACCGGCGCGCCGGCATAGCCGATGCGCCAGCCGGTCATCGCATAGGCCTTGGAGCAGCCGTTCATGGTCAGCGTGCGCGCGCGCAGGCGCGGTTCCACCTCCAGGATGGTGGCCGGGCGGAACCCGTCATAGGCGAGCTTCTCGTAGATGTCGTCGGTGAACACCCACACGTCCGGATGGCGCATCAGCACCTCGCAGATCGGGCGCAGCTCCTCGGCGTTGTAGGCGGCGCCGGTGGGGTTGCAGGGGTTGTTGAACATGAACCACTTGGTGCGCGGCGTGATCGCCGCTTCCAGGTCCTCGGCGCGCAGCTTGAAGCCGGTGTTCTGGCCACAAGGGACCAGCACCGGCTTCGCTTCCGCCAGGGAGACGATGTCGGGATAGGTGACCCAGCACGGGCTCGGGATGACGACCTCGTCGCCCGGGCCGGTGGTGGCCAGCATGGCGTTGAAGATCACCTGCTTGCCGCCGGTGGAGATGATGATCTCCTCCGGCTTGTAGTCGAGCCCGTGATCGGTGTTGAACCGCGCCGCCACCGCGCGGCGCAGCGCGGGCGTGCCGGAGACGTCGGTGTATTTGGTCTCGCCCGCTTCGATGGCGCGAATCGCGGCCTGTTTGACGTTCTCCGGGGTGTCGAAATCCGGCTCGCCCTGCGACAGGCTGATCACGTCCTTGCCGGCCGCCTGCATGGCGCGGGCGACGGTGGAGATGGCGATCGTCAGGCTGGGGCTGATGCGATCGAGACGGTCGGAGGTGAGCTTCATCGTGTCTGGCCTGCGGGGGGAGGGAAAAGGCGGCGGAACCTAGCGAAGGGGGCAGGCGGGGGCAATCTTGG
>JAKBCO010000069.1 GCA_021807785.1 Pseudomonadota bacterium | reverse complement strand
GGCACCATCGGCTTCAGCAATCTTGCGGGTGCCGGAACGGTTCTGGCCCAGGGCGGGTCCGCGGTCATCACCAGCAGCCTCGCCGGCGCCACCATCGGGCTGGATATCAGCGGCGGGATCATCGAGACCACCGGCGCGCTCTATTACGGCTCCGGGGTCGCGGTCACGTTTCTCGGCTCCGGCGGCGGCTTCATCTACGACAACGGTAACGACGGGCACCTGACCTTCGATCTGTCCGGCATGAAAATCGGCGACGGCACCTCGATCGATCTCGCGCTTTCATCGGGCATCGGTATCGCCAGCGGTGGAAGCGGCGTCGGAACCAGCGGAGGCGTCGTGCTGTCGAACGGCGACACGCTGGCCCTGACGGGCATCGTCGGCGAGGGGCCGTGGGCAATGCAGGCATCGGCCGCCGGCAGCGGCACCGAATTCGCGCTGGCCGCCGTGTGCTACGCCGAACGCACACGCATCCTGACGCCGGACGGACCGCGGCACATCGAGACGCTGAGACCGGGTGACCTGGTGCTGGTGGCGGAGCACGGAACGATGCTGCCACGGCCGGTGATCTGGATCGGTCGCCGCCGCGTGCGCCCGGGACACCATCCCAGACCCGAAACCGTCGCCCCCATCCGCATCCGCCGCAACGCCATCGCCGATGGGCTTCCCGTCCGCGACCTGCGCGTCTCGCCCGATCACGCGATCCTGTGCGACGACATTCTGATTGCCGCGCGACAGCTGGTGAATGGCGCCTCCATCGTTCAAGACCTCGCGACCGGAGACGTCACCTATTACCACCTGGAGCTGGAGCGACACGCGATCGTGCTGGCGGAGGGAGTGCCCGCCGAAACCTATCTCGACACCGGCAACCGGGGCTTCTTCGACGGCGGGCCCGGGCCGACGATCCTGTTCGCGCAACCGGACGGGCCGGCCGCCAACGCCGCGCGCCGGCTTCTGTCCTGCGCCCCCCTGGCTTGGGAGACGCAACAGGTCCGACCGGTATGGGAGCGCCTCGCCGCACGGGCGGGGGTATCCGCGCCGCACCCCGGAACCCGCGACCCGAGCCTGCTCGTGGCCTGGGGCACACGCCGGCTGCAACCGCTGCCGGGAACGGAACGGGGCCGGTACCGGTTCCCCTTGCCGGCGGGCAGCCTGGCCCCTCAGCTCATCTCGCGCGCCGCCCGGCCCACCGCGCTCCGCCCCTGGCTCGAGGACCGACGCTGCCTGGGGGTGCGCGTGACCGGACTCCGGCTCCAGCAGGGCAGCCGGTGGCGCGACATCGCGCTGGACGATCCGGCGCTGTCCCGCGGCTGGTGGGCGGTCGAGTCCGAGGCCGACGGCCCTCGACGCTGGACCGACGGCGCCGCCTGGCTGCCGGCCCCGGACGCCGCGGGACCGGCGCTGCTGGAGATCCGCATCGAGCCGGATGCGCTGGACTATCCGCTCGCACCAATCACGGACGTCATGGCCCTGGCGGCATGATCTTTCGCAAGCTCAGGGAGTCATACACCCGTCTCCCTGCGGAAAACGGATATCCACTTGGTTCGCGCGCAGCCGCCCCGCCTACCCTCCGCGCGTAATCCCGGCCGCCCGAACGGTCACAGGAGTGGGGCCCGCTGGCGACCCGAATCACTCGGCAAATCCTGGGAGGCTGACCCGAGCGCGCACGGCTGCCGCGAGCCATTCGGCTGGGATCCAGCTGGTTGGCGGTCGCGCCGGGTCCCCGCCGCTGGGCTGCCCGGCCGGCCATGCTGGACGTGACGATCGCCCCCGAGGCCATGATCTACCCGCTGACCGAGGCCACCTCGCCCCTGCCGCTGGCCGCCTGAACCGGGCAGGTCGCGCCGGCGGGCAGGAAATGCCGAGGACGGTCCCGTGTCGGATCGCGGAAATCCGCCGTTCCAGCCCTGGCACGCGCCTTGCGCTCGAACGGGCATGGATATCACCGACAGCCTCGCCACCTCCCGCCTGATCGCGCAAAGCCATGCGATGGCGGTGATCGCCAACAACCTGGCCAATGCCGACACGCCGGGGTTCCAGGAACAGCGCGTCCAGTTCGCGTCGGTGCTGACCCGCCAGCCCGGCGCACGTCCGCCACCGGGCGGCCAGACCCTGGCCTACACCGAGGACCGCGCGACCTGGCGCGAAACCACCCCGGGCCCGCTGCAACACACCGGCAATCCGCTGGATCTTGCCATTACCGGCAAGGGCTATTTCACCGTGATGACCAAGGCCGGGCCCCGGCTGACCCGCGACGGCCGGTTCGGGCTGCTGCCGGACGGCACGGTCGCAGATGCCGCAGGCAACGCCCTGCTGGATACCACCGGCAAGCCGATCCGCCTCGGAGCCAAGGACACCGGCATCAGCGTGGCGAGCGACGGCACGCTCTCCGCGGGCGGGCGGCAGGTGGCGCAGGTAGGCGTGGTGGTGCCGGCCAACCCGATGCAGCTGCAAGCGCAGGGAGGCTCTCTCTTCGTGGCCAGAACACCGACCAAGCCGGCGACATCGCCCGGCATCGTCCAGGGCGCGGTGGAAGGATCCAACGTCCAGCCGGTGCTGGAACTCACCGACATGATCAACACCTCCCGACAGTTCGAGTTCATGGCCCGCTTCATCCAGGCCGAGTCGCAACGGAAATCCAGCGTCATCGACAAGCTGCTGCCAACCCCGGGGAACCTGCCATGATGCCGTCCTCCATCATCGCAACCGTGCTGGCCCTGGGTGCCGGGCTCGCCGCCGCGCTGGCGCTGCTGACGCCCGCGCTGACACTCGCGCATTGAGGGGCAGGGCGGATGCGCGCGCTCGACATCGCCGCCACCGGGATGCAGGCCCAGCAGACCAATGTGGAGGTGATCTCCAACAATATCGCCAACATGACCACCACCGGCTTCAAGCGCCAGCGGGTGGAGTTCCAGGACCTGATCTATCAGAACCTTCGCCGGGTGGGGTCGAACTCCTCGTCCTCCGGCTCGATCGTACCGTCCGGCGCGCAGATCGGCCTCGGTGTGAAGACGGCGGCGATCTATCGCATCAACGAACAGGGAAACCTGCAACAGACCTCCAACTCGCTCGACCTCGCGATCCAGGGCAACGGGTATTTCCAGGTCACGCTGCCGTCCGGCGCCACCGCCTATACCCGCGACGGGACCTTCGGCCTGGCCCCCGACGGCACCATCGTGACGGCGGACGGATATGTGGTGCAGCCGGGCATCCAGGTGCCGACCAATGCGACCAGCGTGACCATCAACACCTCGGGCCAGGTGCAGGCGACGATTTCCGGGCAGACCGCGCCGCAGACGCTCGGCCAATTGCAGCTCGCCGCGTTTCCGAACGATGCCGGGTTGCAGGCGCAAGGGGGCAACCTGTTCGTGCAGACCGCCGCCTCCGGCGCGCCGGTGCAGGGCAATCCGGCCGATCCCGGGTTCGGCTCGGTGATGCAGGGTTTCGTCGAGACCTCGAACGTCAACGTGGTGAGCGAGATCACCAACCTCATCACCGCGCAGCGGGCCTACGAGATGAACTCCAAGGTCATCACCACCACCGACCAGATGATGCAGAGCCTGAGCAACCTGTGATGAAGACCGCCCGACTGACCGCCCTGCTGCTGCTCGCGGCGCCGGTGACAGCCCTGGCGACCCCTCGGCCCGCGCTCCGCCCGGTCACCACCCTCGCCGCGCCGGTGGTGCGGCTCGGCGACCTGTTCACCCATGCCGGGCGCGACCGCCGGCGCATTCTCGGTCCCGGCCCCGCGCCGGGCGGGCGGATCGAGGTCGGCGCGCGGCAGCTCGCCTATATCGCCCGCCGCTACGACGTGAAGTGGCGCCCCGCCTCGCCGGCCGATCGGGCGGTGCTGACCTGGCCCGGGCGCGCCTTCACCCGCGCCGAGGCGATGATCCCGCTCGCCGCCGCCTTGCACGGCGCCGGCGCCGGACACGATGCGCGGATCCGGCTGGACGGGTTCACGCCCCCGGTGGTGCCGGTGGCCCCGGCGATCACGCCCGCGATCTCGGCGCTGACCTACGATCCGGCCTCGGGGCGATTCAGCGCGCTGCTGGTCCTCAGCGCCGCCGGAATCGCGCCGATCCAGGTGCCGATCTCCGGGCGGGTGGAGGCGATGGTCGAGCTGCCGGTGGCGGCGCGTCGGTTGGCCGCCGGCGCGGTCCTGACCGACGCCGATCTGCGGCTGGAACGCCGCCCGGCAGCACTGGTGGCGGGCGGGGCGGCCCGCCGCGCCGGCCAGGTGGTCGGGCGCGAACTCGCGCGGCCCCTGGGGGCCGGGGCCACGTTCCCGCGCGCCGCGCTGCGCCCGCCCGAACTCGTGCACAAGGGCGCGGCGGTGGTGATCCGGGTGCGCAGCCCCGGGCTGGCGCTGACCGCCTCCGGTCGGGCTCTGGACGCGGGGGGAATGGGCGATCAGGTGCGGGTGCTGAACCCGGTCTCCCACGCCGTGCTGGCGGCGCTGGTGACCGGCCCGGGCGAGGTCAGGGTGACCGCCGGCGCCCCGCCGCTGATCCCGGCCGGCGGGGTGGTGCGATGAAGCCCGCGGCGCTGCTGCTGGCCCTCGGCCTGTCGGGCTGCGGGATGCTGCAGCAGCTGGCGGAAGTGGGGCGCCCTCCGGCGATGACGCCCACCGCCAACCCGGTGCAGGCTCCCGGCTATCATCCGGTGACCTTCCCGATGCCCTCCCCGCGCCCGGTCCCGCATCAGGAGGATTCGCTCTGGCGCCCCGGCGCGCGCGCCTTCTTCAAGGACCAGCGCGCATCGCGGGTGGGCGATCTGGTGACCATCGTGGTGTCGATGAACGATGCCGCCACGCTGAAGAACGATACCACCGCCACGCGGAAGGGCTCGGAATCGCTCGGCGTTCCGAACTTTTTTGGTCTCGAGGCGTTGCTGTCGCATATCCCGATGAACCCGGCCAGCCTGGTCTCCACCAGCAGCGCCAACTCCAACGTCGGCACCGGCCAGATCCAGCGCCAGGAGCAGGTGACCCTGCGGCTGGCCGGCGAGGTGACCCAGGTGCTTCCGGACGGCAATCTGGTGGTGGTGGCGAGCCAGGAATTCCGCGTCGGCAACGAGCTGCGGGTGCTGCGGGTGAGCGGAGTGATCCGGCCCGAGGACATCGCCTCCGACAATACGATCAACAGCGACCGGATGGCGGAGGCGCGGATCGCCTATGGTGGACGCGGCGAATTGAGCGCGGTGCAAGGGCCGCGCTGGGGTCAGCAGGCGCTCGATATCGTGGCGCCGTTCTGAACGCGGTCAGATCGGCAGCACGATCAGGATGTCCACCCTTCGGGATTCCAGCACCACCTCGCGCGCGGCAAAGCGCAGCACCCCGCCTTCCTCCACCATTCGGTCGAGGTAACGCCCGGCTGCGAAGAGTTCGGTGCTGCCGGCTTGCTGGGTGCGGAACAGGGCGAAATTGCAGCGCGACGTCACGCCCCCATCGGCCATGTCGGTCAGAACGGGGCGCGACAGCACATGGCACAGCGTATGCGGCTCGTAGATGTTGGCCGTGCGGAGGGCGAGGATGCGGTCGCGCATCATTCCCTGCCCCTGGCAGGACAGGATGCCGATCGGCTCGCCCGCGGCATGGCTGTCGCGCGGGACGATCCGGTAGCTGGCATCCCGGGTGAAGAAATCCGGCCAGGATTCCAGCGCGTCGTCGTCGATCGCGTGGGCGGCGGCCAGCAACAACGCCTCGGCGCGGACGGCGAGATCAGGGGCGGGCATGCGGCTAGAGCCCCATCAGGCCGCGCCAGGCCTGCCAGAAGCCACGAATCCCGGTCTCGGTGGCACGCGAGCCGTCCGAGGAGGCGACGTCCCGCCCGCCCATCTCCAGGAACTCGGTGGCCTCCGGGCTGCCACGGGAGCCGCGCTGGACGAACTCGTTGATGCACCCGTCTTCAAGGGAAACCAACCCGGCGGCACCGGTCAGGTTGGCCTGGCGGGCCCGCAGCGCGGTGCGCTCGGGCGGATCGTCGGCATAGCCGAGATAGTTCCAGAACAGCTCGGTCCGATCCATCCCGCGTGGGGTGAAGAACCGCACCGCCAGCGAATTCAGGGTCAGCTGGACCGTGAGCGTCGGGAATACGGTCTGGATCATATGAGTGATGCCGTCGTCGAACTCGGTGAAGCCGTCCAGCAGTTCCGGCCCGTGCAGGCCGGATTTGTACTGTGCTGAATGGACACCGGAGTATTCGCTGGATTCCTGCAGCGACCCGCGCTTCGAGTAGCTCAGGCTGTGCCGTCCGTCATCGGACAGGATCATGCCGCCATCCATGTCCAGCCGGTTCACCTTGAACGTGGTGTAGAACGTGTGCAGCAGCGTGGCGTGATAGGAATCCCGCACGTTCTCGGCATAGAGCTTCCAGTTGTTATGGATGATCTGGCTGTGCCGTCCCAGCCGCACCAGCTTGCGCCCCAGATTGCGCCGCAGCACGCCCGCCACCTGGGGGCCGAGGAAGGTTTCGATATCCGGCGTCATGTCCGAGAAACTGCCGAACACCAGGCCGCAGAAGGTCGCCAGCCGGATCGGTTGCAGCCGATGCTTCACCGGATCGAAATCCTCCGGCATCCCCCCCTTGCCGCGCAGCCCGTGGCGGAAGGCGACGCTGCGGAGGTGACCATCGAGCTCGTAGGTCCACGAATGATAGACGCAGGTCAGCGCCTCGGCATTGCCGCGCTCCTTCAGGCACACCAGCGCGCCCTTGTGCGCGCAGCGGTTCACCAGCGCGTGCAGCGCGCCTTCGGCGTCGCGAGTGACGACGATCGGGATCTCGCCGATCTCGCCCAGGCAGTAATCGCCCGGGTTCGGCACGTCGATCTCCAGGCAGAGGTAATGCCAGAGCGGACCACGGAACACCCGCTCCTGCTCGCGCGCGTGGATGTCGGGATCCGAATAGACCCGGAACGGCACCCGGGTATTGCCTTCGGCGGGCCACCGCAGAGGCTGGGCGAGAGCAGCCGACATGGATGCGATCCTCCTGGTTGGGGGCAGTCGATCCAGGCCCTCCCGGCCTGTCAAGCCTGCCCGCCGCGCATCGCCCGCCACACGCGCTCGGCCGTCGCCGGCATCTCGACATGCCGCACGCCATGCCCGGCCAGCGCATCGACCACCGCGTTCACCACCGCGCCCAGCGCCGGGGTGGTCCCGCCCTCGCCGCCCGAGCGCACGCCGAGCGGATTGGTGGGCGAGGGTATCTCCGACAATTCGGTGCGCAGCGCCGGCAGCGTGGCGGCGCGCGGCATCGCGTAGTCCATGAAACTGCCGCCCAGCATCTGGCCGGTGGCCGGATCGTAGGCCACGTCCTCCAGCAGCGCCTGGCCCACCCCCTGACCGATTCCGCCATGGGTCTGGCCATGCACGATCATCGGGTTGATGGCACGGCCAACATCGTCCACGGCAGTCAGCGCCACCAGCGCGACGGCGCCGGTGTCGGGATCAAGCTCCACCTCGGCGATCTGGGTGCCATAAGGGAAACTTGCAACCGGGATGGTGCGGTCGGACACACCGTCCAGCGCCCCGCGCAGGTCGTCCGGCAGGTCGGACCGACCGCGCGCCGCCTCCGCCAGGGCGAACAGGGAGACCGCGCGGTCGGTGCCGGCGATGCGGAACCCGCCGGGGACGAACTCCAGATCCTCGGTCGCGGCTTCCAGCACCACCGCGGCGATCCGTCGCGCCTTGCCGATGACGATCTCCGCCGCCTCGGGGATGATGCTGGCGGCGAGCTTCATCGACCGCCCGGAATGCGACCCGCCCCCGGCCATCACGCGGTCGGTGTCATGCGCGACGTAGTCGATCGCTGCGTGCGGCACGCCGAGCCAGGCCGCGACCAGCTGCGCGAAGCTGGTCTCGTGCCCCTGGCCCGAGGCCATGGTGCCCATCACCAGCTCCACGCGCCCCTCCGCCCGCACCGTGATCTCGGCCCGCTCACGCGGCACGCCGCTGGTCACTTCCACATAATTGGCAAGACCGATGCCACGCAGCCGGCCGCTTGCGGCGGCATCGGCGCGCCGGGCCGGGAACCCCTCCCAGTCGGCCAGGTGCAGCGCGCGTTCCATCACCGCCGGATAGTCGCCGCTGTCATAGGTAAGGCCCAGCGGATTGGCGTAGGGCTGTGCCTCCGGGCGGATCAGGTTGCGCCGGCGCAGCGCGATCCGGTCGTGCCCCGTTTCGGCGGCGGCAATGTCGATCAGCCGTTCCAGCACAAACATGATCTCCGGCCGGCCGGCGCTGCGATAGGGGGTGGTGGGCACGGTGTTGGTCACTACCCCGCGCCCGCGCACATACCCGACCGGGATGGCATAGACGCCGCTCATCAGCCCCACGCCCTTCTGCAACGACACCAGCGAGGCCGCATAGCCGCCCATGTTCGAGAGATTGTCGGCACGGACCGCCAGGAACCGGCCCTCGGCGTCCAGCGCCAGCGCGGCGGTCACGGTGAGGTCGCGGCCCTGGTAGTCGGTGAGGAAGGATTCGCTGCGCTCGCACCGCCAGCGCACGGCCCCGCCGAGCCGCCGCGCCGCCCAGGCCAGCAGCGCGTATTCCGGGTAGAAGAAGTTGCGGGTGCCGAAATTGCCGCCCATCTCGCCGCAGACCACCCGCACCAGCTCGGGCGGCAGGCCCAGCATCTGCGCGAGATCGGCCCGCAGCTTGGCCACGCCGCGCCCGCTACCGGCGTGCAGGGTGATGCGTCCGCTCGCGGGGTCGAAATCGGCGGCGATGCTGCGCGGCTCCATCGGCACCCCGGTGACGCGCTGGGCGCGGGTGGTCAGACGGGCGACATGGGCGGCGGCGGCGAAGGCGGCCTCGGTTGCCGCCGTATCGCCCACCTCGATGGTGGCGCAGAGATTGCCCGGCGCCTCGGGCCAGAGTTGCGGCGCCTCCGCTTCCAGCGCCGTGGCGGCGTGAACCACCGCCGGCAGCGGTTCCCAGGTCACCGCGACCCGCTCGGCGGCATCCGTGGCCGCCTGATGCGTCTCGGCCACCACCAGCGCCACCGGTTCGCCGACGAAGCGCACCCGATCCGGCGGCAACGGCCAGTGCGGCGTGACCGCCGGCGCCGGCCCGACCAGCCGGGCCGCCACGTCGGGAGGGCCGTTGATGCCGACATTATGCGGGATGGCCCCAAGACCGTCGGACTGCCAATCCGCGCCGGTCACGACCAGCCGGACGCCAGGCACGGCCCGCGCCGCCGCGGTCTCGATGGCGACGATCCGCGCATGGGCATGCGGGCTGCGGACCAGCGCCGCGAACAGCGCCCCGGGCCACGGCGGATCGTCGGCATAGACGCCGCGGCCGGTCAGCAGGCGCCGATCCTCGCTCCGTCGCAGCGGCTGGCCGAGCGCCCCCGGCGCGATCGGGTGGGACATGGCGGTTCCTCCGTTCTTGTCGTTGCCGTCGCCCGCCGCGCGGGGAGCGGGTCAGTCCTTCATGCCGGTGATCGATCCGCTCATGCTGCGCGGGTCCCGCGCCGGCCAGCGCCCCGCGGTGACCTGGGCCAGGAAGCGCTCCACGATGGCGTTGAACGCATCCGGCTCCTCAAGGTTGATCGTGTGGCCGCAATTTTCCATCGTCGCCAGCGCGGCGGTGGGGATGGTGCGCTTCATCAGCACGCCGGGGAGCAGGCAGGGCCAGTCCTCGTCGCCGGTCAGCACCAGGGTGGGCAGGCGCAGCGCGGCCATCTGTTCGGTGAGATCGAACAGCGACGGGCGCTCCCGCTGCACGCCGAGCTGGGTGTTGCGCATCCCCAGCGACGAGTGTTCGGAGAGCTGCTGGCGGAATTCGGCGAAGCCGCGCGGGTTCTTGCGCTCGAACTGCACCCGGGTCGGCCCGTAGGCGTATTTGGCGGCGAATTCCTGCATCGTATGGGTGTCGATGAAGCCGGCGATCGCCTCCGCCTCGGCGCGGAACTTCGCGCGTTCGTCCGGTTCCGCGCCGTAGCCGCAGCCGGCGACCGTGAGCGACAGCGCGCGGTCGGGATGACGGAATCCGAAATGCAGGGTGGCGAACCCGCCCATCGACAGCCCGACCACATGCGCCTGGCCGATGCCCAGATGGTCCAGCACCGCGGCGATGTCGTCGGCGGCGCGGGCCTGCGAGTAGGCCGCGACCTCGGCCGGCACGTCGGACGGCGGATAGCCGCGTGCGCAGAAGCTGATGGCGCGGTAGCGCTGACCGAAATGGCGCAGCTGCGCCTCCCAGCTGCGGGCATCGCCGGCGTATTCGTGGACGAAGATCACCGGCGCACCGGTGCCGGTCTCCTCGAAATAGAGCTTCACCCCGTCATCGGTGGTGGCATGGGGCATGAAGGGGTCTCCTCGGTCGCGTTGCCGCCAGTATGGGCGGGGCGAGGCGGTTGTCCACCAGCGGCCGGTCAGGGGCGGGCGAAGGCTCGGTCCGGGATGTCTCGCGGTTGGATGGCGGCGGGAAGGTCGGGCGGCAGGCGCACCAGGCTGCCGGCGGCGAGCGGGCGCGGGAAGCGCTCGGCGCGCTCGCCGGCGGCGAAATAGCGGCAGGGGCGGCTCCATAATTCGCCGACGGCGAATTCCACCTCCCACATGCGGCCGGGCAGGCCGCGCAGGCGCAGGCGGGCGCCGGGGGCGAGGAACACCGCCCGCACCAGTCGCCCCGCCGCGTCGCGCAGCTTGATGACCGCCGGTTCCAGGTCCTGGTTGACGAAGGTGATCGCGCCCCGGCCGCGGCCGCGCGCGGCGAGGGTCTGGCCGGACAGAGGCGGCGGGCCGGCGCGGTCGGCGCAGAATGCGGCGTGGGCGACGGTGGCACCGCCGCGCGCCAGCCGGTCCGGCGCGACGAACCCCACCGCCGATCCGGCCAGCCGGATTTCCGCCAGATGGCGTGCCGGATCGACCGAAAGCACGCGCACCGGGGTGAACGGGGCCAGGGTGGCGACGCGCCGCAGCGCGCCGGCGGGCGGGCGCGGTTCCAGCACGGCCAGCGGGCCCAGCCCGGGCAGCACGTAATGATCGGCACGGCCGGCGGGGTGGGCACGGGGCAACGCGGCCGGGCGGGCCCAGGGCGCGGGGGGCGGGCCCGGGTGATCCGGCAGGCCGGCGGTGGGTCCCTGCGCCAGCCGCAGCATGGCGAAGGCCGCCAGCGCCGCCGAGGCGATCAGGAACGCGGCCCAGAGGGCGAATCGGTTGGAGGGCGGCGGGGAAAGGTCCGGGGCCGGCTCGGGCGGGGGCGCGAACGACGGACCCGAATCGGGGCGCGCGGAACGGTCGTAGGCGCGCCGGCGGTCGGGGTCGGAGAGGACGTCGTAGGCGGCTCGCAGCGCCAGGAATGCCTCGGTGCTGCCGGTGTGGGGGATGTCGGGATGCAGCACCCGCGCGCGACTTCGGTAGGCCGCCCCGATCGCCTCGGCCGAGGCGGTCGGGGGAAGACCCAGGCGCGCGTAGAGGCCATCGGGATCGGCGTGCATCGAGGCGGATTATAGGCGGGGTTGGGCGAGTGGGCGAAGACGGCGGGGCGGGCGCATATTTGTTAGTATACCGTATCGCCCTGGGCATATGTTCGCGCCTCGGGCCCGGCCCGCGCGTCGCTCTCGGAACGCGGAGGGGATCGGCCGAAGCGCGGGAGTCTCGAGGTCCAGGGCGTGGCGGTCGGGGGGCAACTCCGGGAAGGGCTTGGTCGGCAAGCGGTAGCGGCGTGGCAGCGCGGGTTCGGGTGCTTCGCGGGCGGGATGCGGCCGGTGAAGGGGAGGCAGAATCGCACGGATGGCCTCGCGATCTCGGAGAAGCGGTCGCGGAGGAGGGAGGGCGGGGTGCGCCGAGCCTCGGCGCCTGGTCGCCCAGGGGGGTGACGCGCGTGAGCAGCGCCGTGCGGAGCGGGCCGACATGGCTCAGGAACCAGGCGACGGGGAAGGCATGGCGGGCGTCAGCCGGGTTGATCTTCCCCCGCACCCGGGGAATGTTCCCCCGATGCGCCTTCTCACCGCTCAGGCCCGAGTCGCCGGCATCGCCGGCTGGCCGGTCCGCCATTCGCGCTCGCCCCGCATCCACGGCCATTGGCTCGCGCGCTACGGACTCGACGGCGCCTATATCCCGCTGCCGATCGCGCCGGAGGCGTTCGTGCCCGCCATGCGCGGCCTGCTCGCCGCCGGCTTCGCCGGCGCCAACGTGACGGTGCCGCACAAGCAGGCCGCCTTCGCCCTGGCCGACCGGCTGGATCACACCGCTCGCCGGGCCGGCGCGGTCAATACGCTGGTGTTTCGGCACGGGCATATCGAGGGCAGCAATACCGACGTGTTCGGCTTCCTCGCCGGGCTGGCCGACGCGGGGGCCGACCCGGCCGCCGGCCCGGCGCTGATCCTGGGCGCCGGCGGGGCAGCGCGGGCGGCTTCGGTGGCGCTGCTCGACCAGGGGGTGCCGGTCACCGTCACCAACCGCACCGAAGCGCGCGCCACCGCGCTCGCCGCCGAGCTGCCCGGGCTCAGAGTACTGGACTGGGCGCGGCGGTCGGAGGCGCTGGCCGATACCGCGCTGCTGGTCAACGCCACCACCCTGGGGATGGGCGGGCACGGCGATCCGGGGCTGGATTTCTCCCGCGCCGCCCGCGACCTCGCGGTCGCCGACCTCGTCTATGTGCCGCTCGAAACCACGCTGCTCGCCGCCGCCCGCGCGCATGGGCTGCGCTGCATCGACGGGCTCGGGATGCTGCTGCACCAGGCGCGGCCCGGGTTCCACGCCTGGTTCGGCGTCGATCCCGAGGTGGACGCGGCGCTGCGCGACCTCATCCTGGCGGATCTGGCGGGCGCATGATCGTCATCGGCCTCACCGGCGGGATCGGCATGGGCAAATCCACCGCCGCGGCGGTCTTCCGCGGCCGCTTCGTGCCGGTGTTCGACGCCGATGCCGAGGTGCATCGGATGCAGCGCCGCGGCGGCGCGGCGGTGGCCGCGATCGGCGCCGCCTTCCCCGGCACGGTGCGCGACGACGTGGTGGACCGCGCCCGGCTGCGCGCGGCGGTGCTGGGTAACCCGCCGGCGCTGCGGCGGCTGGAGGCACTCATCCACCCCCGCGTGCGCCAGGCCGAACGACGCTTCCTCGCCCACGCCCGCCGCGCCGGCCACCCGATCGCGGTGCTGGACATCCCGCTGCTGTTCGAGACCGGCGGGGCGGCGCGGGTCGATCACGTGGTGGTGGTCTCCGCCCCGGCCGATGTGCAGCGCAACCGGGTGCGCCGGCGCGGGCATATGGACGAGGCCCAGGCCGCTTCGGTGATCGCGCGGCAGATGCCGGACGCGGCCAAGCGGGCGCGGGCCGATACGGTGATCCGCACCGGGCTGTCGCGCTTCCACGCGCGGCGGCAGATCCTGCGGCTTCTGGAGACCCTGCGCCGATGACCCGCGCGGTGCTGTTCGATACCGAGACGACCGGCCTCGAGCCGCTCGCGGGCGACCGGGTGATCGAGATCGCCGCCATCGAGCTCATCAACGACCTGCCCACCGAGCGCAGCTTCCACACCCTGCTGGACCCCGAGCGCGACATTCCCGACGACGTCATCCGCGTCCACGGCATCACCGGCGCCGATGTCGCCGGCAAGCCGCGCTTCGCCGATGTCGCCGAGGCGCTGCTGGCGTTCCTGGGCGACGGCAAGCTGATCGCGCACAACGCGCCGTTCGATTTCGGGTTCGTCAACGCCGAGTTGGCGCGCGTCGGCCGCCCGCCGCTGGCGGCCGAGCGCATGATCGACAGCCTGGCCCTGGCGCGGGCGCGGTTCCCGGGAATGCCGAATTCGCTGGACGCGCTGTGCCGGCGCTACGGCATCGATCTCTCGGCGCGCACCACCCACAACGCGCTGCTGGACTGCAAGCTGCTGGCGCAGGTCTATGTGGAGCTGACCGGCGGGCGCCAGCGCGGCCTGACCCTGGGCGCCGAGACCCGCTTCCGGCCCTCGGTGGCCTATGCGCCCGCCGCCGCCCGCGTGCCGCGGCCGATCCGGCCCTCGGAGGCGGAGCTGGCAGCGCACGAGGCGTTCCTGGACCGGCTCAAGGCGCCGATCTGGCGCGAGGGGGGGTAGGCGCGCGGTTCCGGCGGCGGTTCAGAAATCCCGCCCCCATACGTCGGGACGCGCCTGGTCCGCCGCCTCGTAGAGCCGGTCCATTTCCAGCCCGAAATCCCGGCGCAGGGCGCGCGCCTCCGCCTCCGGCAGCCAGCGCGACATCGAATAGACCCGCATCTCGATCAGGTAATCCTCGGTCAGGTTGCGCCACGGCAAGGTGCTGGCGGCGCGGGCCTTGGCGAGATGGCCGAGGAGTTCATCGCGCACCTGATCGATGAACTCCGGCTCCGGCGGCTCGGCGATGATGCCGTCGATCGCGGCGGCGTCCCCATCGGCATCGGCGGAGGCGAAAAGATCGGGCTGATTTGCGACTCGGGTGGCCATGGAAGAAGCGTAGCGTCAGCCGCGCCCGGCGCAACCCGTCCGCTGTTGTCGCGGCGCGCGCCGCCGGCGCGCGGCACCTGGCCGCGTGGCTGCGCGACATCGAGGCGAAATGGGCGGAACACGGCACGAAGCGGGTGGACGGGACGCCGCGGATGACGATTGGTCAGCGGCTCGATCACATGCGGGGGCTGAGGAGCCAAGTGCCGGCCCCGGAAACACGAGTCGTCTATTCGAAGGCCGGAACGCTGCCCGCGGCGGCAATCGTCACCGACC
>JAKBCO010000068.1 GCA_021807785.1 Pseudomonadota bacterium | reverse complement strand
CGCAGGAGGCGGCCGGGCTGCTGCTGCACCACGCCGCCGGCCTCTATGATTCGGGGGCCGAGTGCGGGCCGCAGGTGAACGCGGCCAAGTTCATGTGCGCGGAACTCTACTACAAGGCGGCCAGCCGGGCGGTGCGCACCCATGGCGGCTTCGGCTACGCCCGCGAATACCATGTCGAGCGATACTACCGCGAATCGATCCTGCCGCTGATCGCCCCGGTCAGCCAGGAGCTGGTGCTCTGCTACATCGCCGAGCGCGCGCTCGGCCTGCCCAAATCCTATTGATCCCGGAGCCCGCCATGTGGCCGATCCGCGTTTCCCTGTTCGTGCCCGCCCATCGCCCCGATTGGGTGGGCAAGGCGATCCGCCACCGGCCCGGGGCGGTGGTGCTGGACATCGAGGATTCGGTTCCGCCCGAGCACAAGCCGCAAGCGATGGCTTCCCTGGCCGGGGAGATCGCCGAGCTGCGCGCCGCCGGGGTGGGGGCGTTCGTGCGCATCAACCCGATGGGCGAGGGCACCGCGGCCGAGGTGGCCGCGGCCACGGTCGCGGGGCTCACCGCGCTCGTGCTGCCGAAAGCCGCCAGCCCCGACGAGATCCGCCGCCTGCATGACCTGCTGAGCTATCACGAGGGCCGCCAGGGCCTCGCGCATCTCTCGGCCGGCATCCTGCCGCTGCCGGAGACCGCGGAGGGGATGCTGCACGCCTCGGCGCTGGCCGCCGCCAGCCCTCGGGTGCGCGGCATCCATGGGGCGATCAGCGGGCCGGTCTCGGGCGACTTCGCGCGTGCCTTCGGCTTCCGCGCCAGCATGGAGGGCAGCGAGCAGCTGTTCCTGGCCTCCAAGCTGGTGCTGGACAGCCGCGCCGCCGGAGCGATGCATCCGATCGCCGGCATCTTCGGCACCCCGATCGAGGACCTGGCCGGGACCGAGGCGCTGATCCGCCGCGCCAAGGCGATCGGCTACGCCGGCGTCGCGGTGATGCACCCGGCGCATGTGGCGATCGCGCGCGAGGTCTATCGCCCGACCGCGGAGGAGGTGGCCTATTACCGGGGGCTGCTGGACGCCTTCGCGCAAGCCGAGGCCTCCGGCGCCGGGGCGGTGCGCTACCACGGCGCGATGGTGGACTATGCGATGCTGGCGCTGGCGCGCGAGGTGATCGCCGAGGCCGCCGGCTGAGCCCCATGCCGGTCTCCGCCACCGCCCGCGCCGCGATGGCGCATCTGTCCGCCGAGCCGCGCTTCGCGGCGTTGATCGCCGAGGTCGGCCCGCCGCGGCTGGCGGTCGATCGGACCCGCAGCCCCTATCAGGCGCTGCTGCGCGCCATCGCCCATCAGCAGCTGCACGGGCGCGCCGCCGAGGCGATCCTGGGCCGGCTGATCGCCGCCAGCGGCGGGCAGGTGCCGGAGCCGGGCGCGCTGCTGGCGATGCCGGAGGCGGCCTTGCGCGCCTGCGGCTTCTCGGCCTCCAAAATCGCCGCGCTGCGCGACCTCGCCGCCCAGGCCGCGGCCGGGGTGGTGCCGACCCGCCGGGTCTGCGCGCGGCTCGCCGATGACGCGCTGGTGGAGCGGCTGACCCGCATCCGCGGCATCGGCCGCTGGACGGTGGAGATGCTGCTGATCTTCGGCCTCGGCCGCCCCGACATCCTGCCGGTCGATGATTTCGGGGTCCGCGAGGGCTACCGGCGGCTGGTGGGCGATGCCGCGCAGGTCAAGCCGCGCGCGCTGGCCGCGATCGGCGCTGTCTGGGCGCCCTACCGGTCCTTCGCCGCCTGGTATCTGTGGCGGGCGACCGAGGTGCTGGAGGGCTGATCCCGCCGCCGGCGCAGCAGCACCCGCAACGCGCCTTGGTTGGCCGGGTGCGGGTGGGCCACCGCCAGGATCAGCGGGCGCAGCTCGGCGCGGTTGAGCCAGAGCGGCACCTCCCGCCGCAGCACCCCGCCCGCCTCGCCGCTGCCGCGGCCGGTCACGATTTCCACGCAGCGCTGCCCATCGGCGGCGGCGGCGGCAAGGAAGGCGCCGAGGGCGAGGAAGGCGCGCTGGGCGGTATGGGCGTGCAGATCCAGCACCCGCGCCGGCGCCAGCGCCCCGGAGCGGAACCGCTGCCAGGTGGCGCGGTCGAGGCCGCCCGGCGCCTCGCCGACCGCAAGCGGGACGGCAGCGCGGCGCGGGTCGGGCGGCGGGGCCGGTGCGGTGGCGCGCGGGGTGGCGGCGGGCGGCGGGGGCGGCAGCGGCCGGGCGCGGCCCGGCAAGGGCCGGATCTCCTGGGTGAAGCGCGCCCAGTCGGCGGTCTCGGTGGCGCTGGGGCGGGCGCGGGCCATGCTCAGGGTGTGGCGAGGCGGGCGGCGGCGGGGGCCACCAGCGCGGCCAAGCGGACGCCGAGCGCCTGATCGGCGGCGGTGAAGCGGCCGGGTTCCGGGCTGTCGAGGTCCAGCACGCCCACCACCGCGCTGTCCGCGAGCAGCGGGATCACCAGTTCCGAGCGCGAGCGCGGGTCGCAGGCGATATGCCCGGGGAAGTCGTGGACATCGGGCACCAGCACCGGGCGCGCGGAGGCGGCGGCGGTGCCGCAGACACCCTGGCCGAGCGGGATGCGCACGCAGGCCGGCCGGCCCTGAAACGGCCCCAGCACCAGCACGGTCCCGCGGCGCAGGTAGAACCCGGCCCAGTTCAGCCCCGGCAGGGCGTGGAAGATCGCCGCCGCGGCGTTGGCCAGGGTGGCGATGGGATCGTCCTCGTCCGCCAGCAGGGCGGCGAGCGCCGGGACCAGCTCGGTGGCGGGGAGTAGCCGGTCGAAGCTGGTTTCCGCAGGGTGCTCCGCGATGTGCATGGGCCGTTTCTGGGCCGGCGCGGGCGGCGCGGTCAACCGTGAAATCGGCTGGCGGAGGGAAAGGAATGGTCAATCTTCCTGTGCTGTGATGGGGCGATGCAAGTCGAAGTCTTCGTCCCGTTCCGCCGCCGCGGGCTCGCCGAGCCGGCCGCCGGGTTTCCGGCGCCGGAGACGCCGCGCGAGCAGGTGGCCGGGCTCGCGCGGGGGCTGACCGGCACCCTGGCGCTGGCGCGGGCGCTGGCGGAATCCGGGCGGCGGATCGATCTCTCGGGCCTCGACAGCCAGGTGGGGCTGCTCTGCGCCCGCGCGCTGGACCTCGATCCGGCGGAGGGGCGGGCGGTGCGGGTGGCCCTGATCGGCCTTCGGGCCGAGTTGGACGCGCTGGCGGCGAGCCTGTCTCGCCCACCGCCGCCGGCGGCGGACTGAGCGGGCGGGCGGCAAAATGCCCCTTCCCGTCTCTTGGCTGGCGCTGGGGGCGCTGGCGGTGGTGCTGGTGCTGATCTGGGGCCTGGCCGCGGCGGCGCGGCGCTTCGGGCTGGCGCCGGCGGCGCGCGTCACGGCGACCGGCGGGCTGGGGCTCGCGGTGGTCGCCTCGGTGGCGCTGGACCCGCGGCGGCGGGCGGTGCTGCTGCGTTGCGGGGCGAGGCATGTGCTGGTGCTGACCGGGGGGCCGCAGGATCTGCTGCTGGGCTGGGTGGCCGAGGGGAACGCCCCGGCCATTCCCACCGCGGCCGAGAAACAGGGCGGCGGATGACCCGGGCGCGCGCGCTGCTGACCGCGGTCCTGCTGCTGGCGCTCACCGCCTCGGCGCACGCGCAAGGGATCACGCTGCCGCTGCCGGGCGGCGGGCCGGGGGCCACCGCGCGGCTGGTGCAGATCACCGCGCTGATCACCGTGCTCTCGCTGGCGCCCAGCCTGCTGGTGATGGTGACCGCGTTCACCCGTATCGTCATCGTGCTGTCGCTGCTGCGCTCGGCGCTGGCGACCCAGGCGACGCCACCCAACACGGTGCTGATCGGGCTGGCGCTGTTCCTGACCTTCTTCGTCATGCAGCCGGTGTTGCAACAGGCCTGGACCGCGGGGCTGCTGCCGATGAGCGAGGGCAGCGTCGGCAGCCTGCAAGGCCTGCGGCTGGCGGCCGAGCCGTTCCGCCACTTCATGCTGGACAATCTGCGCCCGGCCGATCTGCGATTGTTCCTCGACATCGCCCATATCAAGCCGCCGGCCGATCCGGCGCAGGCGCCGTGGCGGGCGGTGATCCCGGCCTTCATGGTGGGCGAACTGCGCCGCGGCTTCGAGATCGGCTTCCTGCTGTTCCTGCCGTTCCTGGTGATCGACATGGTGGTGGCCAGCGTGCTGATGAGCCTGGGCATGATGATGCTGCCGCCGAGCGTGGTTTCGTTGCCCTTCAAGCTGATCTTCTTCGTGCTGGTGAACGGCTGGGCGCTGATCGCGGGCAGCCTGGTGCGGAGTTTTCATCCCTGAGCGTGCCGTGGTACAGCCGCCGGCGGATCAATCGCCCGGAGGAAACCGCCATGATCGAGCAAGAGGTGATCGTCACCACCAAACACGGCCGGATGCCGAGCTTCTTCGTCCACCCGGATGGCCCGGCCCGCCACCCCGGCATCATCTTCTACATGGACGCGCCCGGCATCCGCGAGGAGCTGCGCAACATGTGCCGGCGCATCGCCAAGGCCGGCTACGCCTGCCTGCTGCCCGACATGTATTACCGGCTGGGCACGCTGCGCTTCGACATCCCGCGCCGGGACGAGGCGATGTCGGCGGTGATCCGCCCGTCGATGAACAGCCTGACCAACGCGCTGGTGATGGACGACACGGCGGCGATGCTGGCGTTCCTGGACGCGCAGGAGGCGGTGAAGCCGGGCCCGGTGGGCTGCGTCGGCCATTGCATGAGCGGGCGTTACATTACCACCGCGGCGGCGCGGTTCCCGCACCGGATCGTGGCGGCGGCCTCGCTCTACGGGGTGGGGATCGTGACCGAGGCGGAGGATTCGCCGCACCGGTTGCTCGGCCAGATCGCCGGCGAGCTTTATTACGCCTTCGCCGAGCATGACCAGTCGGTGCCGGCATCCGTGATCCCGGCGCTGCGGACGGCGCTGGAGGCGGCGGGAACGCGGCACGAGACCGAGGTGTTTCCGGGCACCCATCACGGGTTCTGCTTCGCCGAGCGGGCGGTCTATGACCCGCTTGCGGCGGAGACGACGTGGCGGAAGATCTTCGCGCTCTGGGCACGGCATCTGCATTGATGCCGTCCGCCCGCATCTCGCGCCCCGACCCGGCCATGCCGCGCCCGCTTGCCGGAATTCGCGTGCTCGACCTTACCTCCGTGGTGGTCGGCCCATCCTGCACGCTCCGGCTTGCCGACTACGGCGCCGAGGTCATCAAGCTGGAAGCCCCGGAGGGCGACGTGCTGCGCAGCCTTGGCGGGCCGTCGCCCAGCGGGCGCAATTCCGGCAAGTTCCTGCATTTCAACCGCAACAAGCGCAACATCTGCCTGGACCTGAAGCGGCCGGAGGCGCGCGCCGCGCTGCTGCGCGTGATCGACCGTTGCGATGTCGTGGTCTCCAACATCCGCCCCGACAGCCTGGCCCGGCTCGGCCTCGACGCGGCCAGCCTGCGGGCCACCCGCCCGCTTCTGATCCACTGCACCATCACCGGCTTCGGCCCCGGCGGGCCGTATCGCGGCCGGCCGGCCTATGACACGGTGATCCAGTCGGTCGCCGGCGTCGCCGGCCTCGCCGCCCGCCGCGACGGCGCGCCGGCCTTCGCCCCGCTGCTGCTGTGCGACCATGTGGTGGGGGAGATCACCGCCGGCGCCATCCTGGCCGCGCTGTTCGGCCGCGCGCGGAGCGGCGTGGGGGCGGCGATCGAAGTGCCCATGCACGAGACCATGGCCGCCTTCGTGCTGACCGAGCATCTCGGCCCCGCCAGCTTCGACCCTCCGGCCGGTCCGGCCGGGGATTCGCGGGTGCTGGACCCGAACAACCGCCCGCTGCGCACCGCCGATGGCTGGATGACCGTCACCGCCAACACCGACGCCCAGGTGGCCGGCTTCCTGCGCGGCATCGGCCGGGCGGAGCTGCTGGAGGACCCGAGGTTCCGCTCCGTCGCCGACCGGTTCCGCCACGCGGCGGACTGGTTCGCGCTGCGCCGGGAGGCGCTGACCGGCCGGCCGACTGCCGAGTGGCTGGCGATCTTCGAGGCCGCGGACGTGCCGGCGGCGATCTGCCACACGCTGGAAACCCTGCCCGACGACCCGCATCTGGCCGCGGTCGGGTTGCTGCGGCAGGAGCTGCACCCGACCGAGGGGACCATCCGCACCATCCGCCCGAGCGTGCTGACCGAGGGCGTGCCGGCCGAGCCGGGGCCGCCGGCCCGCGCGCAGGGGGAGGATACCGAAGCGGTGCTGGCGGAGGCGGGCCTCGGGCCGGAGGAGATCGCGGCGCTGGTAGGCGCGCCGGGTTGGCGGGCGGCGGCGCGCGAAATATGACTCGATACCATCCGGCGTTGACCCATCCTTCATGGGTCAACGCCGGATGGTATCAGTCGCGCCTGAGGGCGCGGGTCTCGAGCTCTTCGAGATAGCGCGCCCAGCGCGCCGGCTGTTCGCGTCCCAGCGTGGCCAGGATCTCCCACGAATAGATCCCGCTGTCGTGGCCGTCGTCGAAGATCAGGCGGACCGCGTAGTTGCCGACCGGCTCGATGCCGGCGATGCGCACCAAGCGCTTGCCATGCACGAGCTGGCGCTGGTCGGGGCTGTGGCCCTGGACCTCGGCGCTGGGGCTCTCCACGCGCAGATACTCGGCGGGCAGCGCATAGGCGGCGTCCGGGAAGAGGACATGCAAGGTGGCACGGTCCGGCGTCAGGCGCACTTCGCTGGGCGGGATCACGGCTCCAGGCTCCGCGCTTCCTCCACCAGCATGATCGGGATGCCGTCGCGGATCGGGTAGGCGAGGCCGGCCTGGCGGCTGATGAGCTCGCCCGCCGCGCGGTCATACTCGAGCGGCCCCTTGGTCAGCGGGCAGACCAGGATTTCCAGCAGGCGGGGATCGACCGGGACGGGTTCGGACATGGTGAGCCTTCCAGGAGGGGCGCGTCTTTCAGGAGGGGCGGGCGCCGTCCGGCGCCTCGGCGGCACCCATCCGCAAGAGCGCGAGCAGGGCGGCCGCGCGGGCCGGCAGGTCGGGGGCTTCCAGCAGCGCCTGCTTCTCGGCCGGCTCGAACGGGCAGAGGATGGACAGGGTGGTGACCAGCGCGGGATCGTCCAGCTTGCCGATGGCGTCGTGGTTGGCGTCGTAGCCCTGGCGGGTGAAATAGGCGCGCAAGCTGGACAGGAGCGCGGCGCGATCCAGGCCGAACGCGGCCGGCGGCGGGTCCAGATCGGGCAGGAACCGCGCGTAGCCGACCCGCATCCGCCGGTAGCCGCGCCGCATCGGCAGCTCCTCCAAGGTCTCGAAGCGGGGCAGGCCGACCAGGGTGATGAGGAACCGCCCGTCATCGGTCTCGGAGAACGAGGCGAGCCGGCCGAGGCAGCCGATGCGGTAGCAGCCGGGGCCTTCGCGCGTCGCCGGGGCGGACGGGTCGGGCTGGATCATGCCGAACATGCGCCCCGCCGCCAGCGCATCCTCGACCATCGCCAGATAGCGCGGCTCGAAGATGTTGAGCGGCAGGCGGCCCCAGGGCAGCAGCAGCGCCCCCGTGAGCGGAAACACCGGGATCTCCCCCGGCAGCGCTTCCGCCCGCGGGTGGAAGCCGGGCATCAGGAGAACAGCAGCGCCGAGAGCTTGCGGCGGGCGGCGACGGTGGCCGGGTCCTCCACCCCCCAGGCGCCGAAGAACTTGAGGAGTTGCAGCCGCGCCGCGTCCTCGTTCCAGCCGCGCTGGCGGCGCATGATGTCCAGCAGCTGCTCGGCCGCGGCCTCGCGCTGATCGAGGGCGTTGAGGGCGGTGGCAAGGTCGTAGCGGGCCTGAAGATCGGCCGGGTCGGCGGCAATGCGGGCTTCCAGTGCGGCGCGGCCGGCGGCGGCGGCGCGGCCCTCCTGCGCCAGGGCCAGGGCCGCGCGGGCGCCGGCGATCTCGGCGTGGTCGGCGAGCTTCGCCGGGACCTGTTCGAGCGCCTGGGCGGCCTGATCCTCCTGGCCCAACGCCATCAGGGCGCGGATCAGGCCGGCCCAGCCGGCCGGGCTTTCGGGCTCCTGTTCCAGGAGCGCGCTGAACATCTCGCCGGCGGATTGGGCGTCGCCGGCCTCCAGCGCGGCCTTGGCCTCGGCCAGCAGGTCGGTCGTGGGCATCGCCCCGCCGGCCTGGCGCAGCAGCGCCTCGACGAAGCGCTTGACCTCGGATTCCGGCTGCGCGCCCTGGAACAGGTCGGCGATCTGGCCCTGCCAGAACGCGGCGACGGTGGGGACCGACTGCATCGGCAGGCCGAGCTGGGCCAGCTGCTGGACCAGGGAGCGGTTCTTGTCGATGTCGATCTTGACCAGCTTCACCCGCCCGCCGGCGGCGCGGACCACTTTTTCGAGCGTGGGCGTCAGGGTTTTGCATGGGCCGCACCAGGTGGCCCAGAAATCGACCAGCACCGGCAGCTGGCGGGAGGCTTCGACGACCTCGGCCATGAAGGTCTTCTGGTCGCCATCGACGATCATCGCCTTGCCTTCGGCGGTCGCGGGCTGGCCGATGATGCTGTCCATGCGGAGGGTCCTTGGCGGGGTGGCGGGGGCGGTAGCGCTTAAATGCGCTTTCGCGTCCGCGCGACAAGCGTCGCCGGCGCGGGGCGACCATGCCGGGCTGCCGCCGCTTCGTCCAGGGCGCTTCGTCCAGGGTGGCGGCCTGCCGCCGCCGCCACCCCGCTGCCGTCACGCCGCCTCGGCCAGGGCACCGTTGATGGTGAGGCCGGCGGGGCCGGCGGAGACGCGCACCGTCTGCCCCTCCGCCACCGCGCCCTCCAGGATCATCCCGGCCAGCGGGTTCTGCAGCCCGCGCTGGATCACCCGCTTGAGCGGCCTCGCGCCATAGGTGCTGTCGTAGCCCTCGTTCGCCAGCCATTCCGAGGCCGCGCGGTCCAGGGTGATGCCGATCTTGCGGTCGGCCAGCAGCTTCTCGAGATGGCCGATCTGGATTGCCACGATCGCCGCCATGTCGGCCCGTTGCAGGCGGCGGAAGAGGATGATCTCGTCCAGCCGGTTGAGGAACTCGGGCCGGAAGTGACCGCGCACGATGCGCATCACCTGGCCCTGCACCATGGTGGTCGGCTCGCCCTCCGGCTGCGCGGCCAGCACCTCGGAGCCGAGATTGGAGGTCAGCACGATGATGGTATTCTTGAAATCCACCGTGCGGCCCTGCCCGTCGGTCAGCCTTCCGTCGTCGAGGACTTGCAGCAGCACGTTGAAGACGTCTTCGTGCGCCTTTTCGACCTCGTCGAAGAGGATCACCTGATAGGGCCGCCGGCGCACCGCCTCGGTCAGCACGCCGCCCTCGTCATAGCCCACATAGCCGGGGGGCGCGCCGATCAGGCGGGAGACGGCGTGCTTCTCCATGAACTCGCTCATGTCGATGCGCACCATCGCCCGCTCGTCGTCGAACAGGAACTGCGCCAGGGCCTTGCAGGTCTCGGTCTTGCCGACGCCGGTGGGGCCGAGGAAGAGGAAGCTGCCGATCGGCCGGTTCGGATCCTGCAAGCCGGCGCGCGCGCGGCGCACCGCATTGGCCACCGCGGTGAGGGCTTCCTCCTGGCCGATCACGCGGCGGCGCAACTCGTCTTCCATGCGCAACAGCTTGGCGCGCTCGCCCTCCAGCATCTTGTCCACCGGGATGCCGGTCCAGCGGGAGACCACGCCGGCGATGGAGTGTTCCGTCACCGCCTCGTTCACCAGCTGGCCCTGCTCGGCGGCGGCTGCCATGCGCCGCTCGATGTCCGGGATCTCGCCGTAGAGCAGCTGCGAGGCGCGCGCGAGGTCGCCGCGCCGCTGCGCCACCTCCACCTCCGAGCGCGCCTGGTCGAGCCGTTCCTTGAGCTTGTGGGTCTCGGCCACCTTCTCCTTCTCGGCGTTCCAGGCGGCGGCCATGGCGGTGGATTTTTCCTCGAGCACGGCGAGCTCGGCCTCGAGCTTGCCCAGCCGGTCGCGGGAGGCGGTGTCGGTCTCCTTGCGCAGCGCCTCGCGCTCGATCTTGAGCTGGATCACCCGGCGGTCGAGCTCGTCGAGCGCCTCCGGCTTGCTGTCCACCTGCATCCGGAGGCGCGAGGACGCCTCGTCGATGAGGTCGATCGCCTTGTCGGGCAGGAAGCGGTCGGTGATGTAGCGGTTGGACAGGGTGGCGGCGGCCACCAGGGCGGCATCGGTGATGCGCACGCCGTGATGGGTTTCGTATTTCTCCTTGATGCCGCGCAGGATGCTGACGGTATCGGCGACCGAGGGCTCGCCCACGAAGACCGGCTGGAAGCGCCGCGCCAGGGCGGCGTCCTTCTCCACATGCTTGCGGTATTCGTCGAGCGTGGTGGCGCCGATGCAGTGCAGGGCACCGCGGGCGAGCTCGGGCTTGAGCAGGTTCGACGCATCCATCGCCCCATCCGCCTTGCCGGCGCCGACCAGGGTGTGCATCTCGTCGATGAAGAGCACGATCTCGCCCTCGGCGGACTCGATCTCCTTCAGGACCGCCTTCAGCCGCTCCTCGAACTCGCCGCGGTACTTGGCCCCGGCGACCATGGCGCCGAGATCGAGCGCGAGCAGCCGCTTGCCCTTCAGCGCCTCCGGCACGTCGCCGTTCACGATGCGCAGCGCCAAGCCCTCCACGATCGCGGTCTTGCCGACGCCCGGCTCGCCGATCAGGACCGGGTTGTTCTTGGTGCGGCGCGCCAGGACCTGGATGGTGCGGCGGATCTCCTCGTCGCGGCCGATCACCGGGTCGAGCTTGCCCTCCCGGGCCACGGCGGTGACGTCGCGGGCGTATTTCTTCAGCGCCTCGAAGCTCGCCTCGGCATTCTGGCTGGTCACCTTGCGGCCCTTGCGGATCTCGGCGACCACGCGTTCGAGCGCCTGGGCACTGGCGCCGGACTGGGTGAGCGCGCGCCCGGCCGGGGTGGCGGAGGCGGCGAGTGCGACCAGCAGCCGGTCCTGCGCCACGAAATCGTCGCCCGCCTTGGCAGCCGCCTGCTGGGCGGCATCCAGCACGCGCACGAGCTCGGGCGTGATCTGCGGCTGGCCGGCGCCGCCGCCCTGCACCTTGGGCGTGCGGGCGAGCTCGGCCTCCATCGCCGCCGCCACCGGGCGCGGGTCGGCGCCGACGGCGCGGATCAGGCCGGCCGCCGCCCCTTCCTCATCGTCCAGCAGCGCCTTCAGCAGATGTTCGGGCGCGATCCGCTGGTGGAACTCGCGGATCGCGATGGTGGAGGCGGCTTGCAGGAAGCCGCGGCAGCGTTCGGTGAACTTCTCGATGTCCATGAGTGGTGTCCCTGTAAGGCGACTTGTGCCCCGCCCCTCCCTGAGGCAGCGTGGCGTTGACCATCGGGCAAGGAGTTGGGGCGCGGCCCGGGGTGCTGCAAGAGGGGCCGCCGATGCGCATCGAGTATCTCTACCGCTACCCGGTGAAGGGCCTGTCGGCCGAAGCGCTGGAAGCGGCCGAGGTGGAGCCGGGCGGAGCGATCCCGTGGGACCGGGCGTTCGCCCTGGCGCAGGGCGATGCCGGGTTCGACCCGGCGCAGCCGACCTTCCTGCCCAAATACCATTTCATGTGCCTGATGAAGAACGCCTCCATCGCCGGGCTGCGGGCGTTGTTCGACCCGCGATCGGGCCGGCTGTCCATCACCGCCGCCGACGGGTCCGGGGTGGCGGCGGACGCGCTGTCGGTTGCGGGGCGGACCGAGCTCGGGGCGTTCCTGACCGCCCGGCTGGGCGCGGAGGCGCGCGGGCAGCCGCAATTCGTGCATGTTCCGGGGCATGTGTTCGGCGACCAGCGTGGCGCGGTGGTGAGCCTGATCGGGCTGGCGAGCTGGCGGGATTTCGAGGCCCGCGTGGGCGCGCGGCGGCAGCGGCGGCGGTTTCGCGCCAATATCTGGTTCTCCGGCGCCGCCCCGTTCGCCGAGCTGGACTGGGTCGGGCGGGATTTGCAGGTGGGCGGCGCGGTGCTGCGGGTGCGCAAGCGGATCCCGCGCTGCCCGGCCACCGAGGTGAATCCGGAGACGGCCGAGCGCGACGCCGACCCGGTGGCGGAGCTGCGGGCGCTCTATGGCCACTCCGACCTGGGGGTGGTGGCGGACGTGATCGCGGGCGGGCGCTTCGCGGTGGGCGACGGGGTCGCGCTGCTGCCCTGAGTGGACATCTCGGCCAGCGGACATCGCGGCCAGTGGACATTGCGGCCTGGGATCGGGGCCTCCGGTCATGGCCGGCGCCGATCGCGCCGCCGCCGCCGCTCCCGACACGGCGGCGGCATGGGAGGGCGCACGCGCCCCCCGGCGCCAAACGGCGGTCTCGGTTCAGATCGCGTCCCAGTTGTAAACGTCGCGGGTGCGCTCGAGCGGGGTCAGGCCGGAGCGGATGGCGGGCAGCAGGTGCTCCTCCATCTTCGCCGGCGTCCAGCCATCGCCGCGATGCATGATGCGGATCGGCCGCGGCTGGCCGTAGAGGTAGATCTCGTTGCCGCGGGCGCCGAAAATCTGCCCGGAGATCTCGCCCGCGGCGTCGGAGGCGAGGAAGGTGGCCAGCTGCGCCACCTGATCGGGGCGGGTCTTGGCGGCGCGTGCCTTCATCTGCTCCTCCGACTGACCGGGCACGGTCTCGATCATCCGCGAGAAGGCGTGCGGGCCGATGCAGTTCGAGCGGATCTTGTAGCGCTGCATGTCCATGGCGATGTTGCGCGAGAGACCGGCGATGCCGAGCTTGGCGGCGCCGTAATTCACCTGCCCCACGCTGCCGATCAGGCCCGACGTGGAGGTCATGTGGACGAAGGCGCCGCTCTCCTGCTTGCGGAAATGTGTCACCGCGGCACGCGAGACGTAGAACGCGCCATAGAGATGCACCTTGATGACGGCGTCGAACTCCTCCGGGCTCATGTAGTGGAACATGCGGTCGCGCAGGATGCCGGCATTGTTCACCACGATGTCGATGCGCCCGTAGCGGTCGATCGCGGTGCCGACGATGCGCTGCGCGGACTCCCAGTCCGCCACCGAATCGGCGTTGGCGATCGCGGCACCCTGGCCATGCGCGGCCTCGATCTCGGCCACCACCTGCTGGGCGGGGGTGGCGTCCGCGCCCTCGCCGGTGACCGCGGCGCCGAGGTCGTTGACCACCACCTTGGCCCCCTCCGAGGCCATCACCAGCGCGATGGCGCGGCCGATGCCGCGTCCGGCGCCGGTGACGACGGCGACTTTTCCGGCAAGCATGGAACCGTGGGGCATGGGTTTCCTCCGTCCTGTTGCAGTGAGCCCAGGCAGGATGCGACGGGCCGGCGGCGCTGTCACCCCCGGGCTACCCGCCGGTAGGGGGCGGGGCGAAGGCGGCGAATCCTGGCCGGGTGCAATCGCCCGCTCGGCGGCGCCGGGTTCGTGCTAGACCATCGCCATCGTTTCGAACCAGGGGGAGACACCCATGCGCCTTGTTCCGATTCTCGCCGGTGCGGCCCTCCTTGCCGGGGTCGCTGCCTCGGCCCTCGCCGCCGAGACCGCGCCGACCCCGGCGCAGATCGTGAAGGGGCTGACGCCCACGCCGGGCGGGCCGGTGACCACGCGCGGCATCCGCATCGTCCATGGCGGCGGCGCGGCGGCGCCGGCGGCTTCGGCCAGCCGGCCAGCCTCGGTCAGCCTGACGGTGGAATTCGCCACCGGCTCGGCCACGCTGACCGCGCAGGCGCGGCACACCCTGGACGCGCTCGGCAAGGCGCTGAACGACCCCAAGTTGGCCGGCGACAAGTTCCGCATCGAGGGGCACACCGATACGGTGGGCAGCGCCGCCGGCAACCTGGCCCTGTCGCAACATCGCGCGGCGCGGGTGGCGCAGTATCTGGAAGATCGGTTCTCCATCCCGGCCGCGCGGTTGACCCCGGTGGGCATGGGCGAGCAGGGGCTGGCGGTGGCCACGCCCCCGCAGACGCCGAATGCGCAGAACCGCCGGGTGGTGGTGGTCAACCTGGGCGGTTGACCGCGGCGCCGGTTGGGCGGAGCGCCAGCGCGCCTTCGCCCAGCAGCGCCAGCGCGAGCAGGGTGAGCGCCCAGAACAGCGGGTATTCGTAGCCGCCGCCCTTGGCGGTGAACAGGAATCCGTTGTGGATATGCACCAGCACGATGGCGCCGACCAGGTCGGCTGTCAGCACCAGCGCCGCCGGGCGGACGAACACGCCCAGGATCAGCGCCAGGCCGCCGATCGTCTCGACCGCAATGATGACCAGGCCGAACCATCCGGGCAGGCCGAGCGAGGCGAAGAAATGCTCGGTGCCGGCGGGGGTGAAGATGAAGAACTTGATCCCGGCATGGATCAGGAAGAACACACCGCAGAGCAGCCGCAGCAGCAGCGCGGCATAGGGTGCGGTGGGGGCGAGGCCTTGGTTGTCGTTCATGGGTTCCTCCCTCAGCCGGCCAGCTTCGCGGCCAGTGTGGCGACATGTTTGCCCTGGAAGCGCGCGACCGACAACTCCGGCTCGCTCGGGCGGCGGGATCCGTCGGGCGCGGCCAGGGTGGTGGCGCCATAGGGGGTGCCGCCGGCCACTTCCGACATCTGGGTCAGTTCGGGAACCGAATAGGGCACGCCCACGATCACCATGCCGTGATGCAGCAGGGTGGTGTGGAACGAGGTGATCGTCGTCTCCTGCCCGCCGTGTTGGGTGGCGGTCGAGACGAAGACACTGCCGATCTTGCCGATCAGCTTGCCCGCCTGC
>JAKBCO010000299.1 GCA_021807785.1 Pseudomonadota bacterium | reverse complement strand
GCCCAGCCCAGGATCGCGAAGTCGGCGATCGAAACCTCGCGCGCGACGTACTCGACCTGCCCCAGCCGCTTGTCCAGCACACCATAGAGGCGCCGCGTTTCCTTCATGTAGCGGTCCAACCCGTAGCGCCGGTCGGCCTCGTTCTCCACCTGCAGGAAGTGATGCACCTGCCCGGGCATCGGCCCGAACCCGCCCATCTGCCACATCAGCCATTCCAGCACCGGCACCTGCGCGCGCCGGTCCTGCGGCCAGAACTGCCCGGTCTTCATCCCCAGATAGAGCAGGATCGCCCCGGATTCGAACACGCTGATCGGCTCGCCCCCCGGTCCGTCGGCATCGACGATCGCCGGGATGCGGTTGTTCGGACTGATCTTCAGGAACTCGGGGTTGAACTGCTCACCCTTGGAGATGTTGACCGGGTGGACCGTGTAGGCCAGCCCCATCTCCTCCAACGCGGCGCTGATCTTGCGCCCGTTCGGGGTGTTCCAGGTCCAGAATTCGATCGCCGCCATGGCACGCCGCCTCCGCTGTTCCGGGGCGCGCAGTCTGCGCGCCCCGGGGGTGCTATTCTGGGGCGCAGTCTGCGCGCCCCAGGGGTCATTGTTCTGGGGCGCACTCTGCGCGCCCCAGGATGCGGATTCAAGGCGGCGTTCAGGCCAGGCTCAGCGCGAGTAGAACTCGACCACCAGGTTCGGTTCCATCTGCACCGGATAGGGCACGTCCGACAGCTTCGGCGCGCGGGCGAACCGTCCCTTCATCGCCCGGTGATCCACTTCCAGATACTCCGGCACGTCGCGCTCGGCGCTTTGGGTCGCATCCAGCACCGCGGCCAGCTGCTTGGATTTGTCCTTCACCTCGATGGCGTCGTTGTCGCGCACCAGGAAGGAGGGGATGTTCACCCGCTTGCCGTTCACCAGCACATGGCCGTGCGAGACGAACTGGCGCGCCGCGAACGGGGTGACGGCGAATTTCATCCGGTAGATCACCGCGTCCAGCCGCCGTTCCAGCAGCTCGATCAGGTTCTCCGAGGTGTCGCCCTTCCGGCGCACCGCTTCCTCGTAGTATTTGCGGAACTGCTTCTCGCTGATGTTGCCGTAGTAGCCTTTCAGCTTCTGCTTGGCCATCAGCTGGGTGCCGAAATCGGTCGGCTTCTTGCGCCGCTGCCCGTGCTGGCCGGGGCCGTAGTCCCGCTTGTTGACCGGCGATTTCGCCCGGCCCCAGAGGTTGGCGCCCAGACGGCGGTTGATCTTGTACTTACTTTCGACGCGCTTGGTCATTGGCGCGCTGCCCTTTCGCTGGCCTGTTGTTGCACCGGTAGGCCGCGCGAGCGCGCGGCGGGCGCGGGTCCCGAAGACCCGTCCACGTTCCCGGCCGTGAGCCGCGGCTTCTACAAGCCGCCCGCGCGGGCTGTCAAACCGCCGCCCGGCCGGGCGGCACGAAGTGCCGGGTGATTAACCCCGCGTTCACCGCCGGCGGCCAGACTGCGCGCTGATCCACCCCGGCCGCCAGGTTCCCCCCCTCCGTGATCGCCGCACGCCGATGAAACCGCTGCTCGAAGGGCTCAAGGCACTCGGTCCGGCGCGGCTCGGCGCGCTGGCCGCGGTCGGCCTTGCCACCCTCGCGCTGCTGGCGCTGCTCGCGCTCTCCGGCGGCTCGGCGCGGATGGCGCTGCTCTACGGAGACCTCGCGCTGCGCGATTCCGGGCAGATGACGGAAGCGCTCGGGCGCGCGCATATCGCCTACCGGCTTGCCGCCGGCGGCACCGAGATCCTGGTGCCGGCCGGGCAGGTGCCGGCGGCGCGCGTCCTGCTGGCCCGCCAGGGGCTGCCCTCGGGCGGGAACATCGGCTACGGCATCTTCGATCACGCCGACATGCTCGGCATGACCCCGTTCCAGGAACGCATCGACGAGACCCGCGCCCTGGAAGGCGAGCTGGCGCGCACCATCCGCGCCATCCAGGGCGTGCGCGCGGCCAGGGTGCATCTGGTGCTGCCGCGCCGGGCGCCGTTCGCCCGCGCCGCCCGCCCCGCGCAGGCGAGCGTGCTGCTCACCCTGACCCCCGCCGCCAGCGCCGATCGGGGGACGGTGCAGGCCATCCTCAACCTCGTGGCCGCCGCCGTGCCCGGCCTCGAACCCCGCCACATCGCCATCGTCGATTCACGCGGGGAGGTGCTGGCCCGGGCCGGGGCGCCCACCGGCGCGGCGGGGCGGGTGCGTACCGACCAGGGTATCCGCCGCGCCACCGAACTCCGCCTCGCCGGGGCGGTGGAGCGGATGCTGGCGCGCAGCCTGGGGGCGGGCCATGTCCGCGCCGAGGCCACGGTGCGGATGGATTTCGACCAGGTCCACGAAACCGCCGAGACCTTCGACCCCAACGGCCAAGTGGCGTTGAGCCGGCAGTCCGCCACCACCACCCGCCAGTCGATGCGTCCGACGCCGCCGGTCTCGGTGGCCAACAACCTGCCCAACGCGCCGGGCGCCAAGCCCAATCTCGCGCGTTCCACCAAAACGCGGCGCAGCACCACCAACTACGAGATCAGCAAGACCGTCCGCACCCTGATCCACGATCAGCCGAAGATCACCCGCATCAGCCTGGCCGTGATGGTGGACTCCGCCCGCGTCAAAAGCCCGGCGGCGCTGGCGCGGATCACCGCGCTGGTGAAGACCGCGATCGGCTTCGACGCCAAGCGCGGCGATAGCGTCCAGGTGGTGGCGATGCCGTTCCTGCGCCCCGGCGGCGATGTGGCACCGGCGAAACCACGCGGCTGGCTGGCCGCGATCCGCCCGGACAAGGCGGATCTGATGCGGCTGGCGGAAAGCGCCGTCATCGGCCTGATCGGCCTGCTTGCCTTGCTGCTGGTGCTGCGGCCGATGGTGATGCGCATCACCGCCCTGCCCGCGCTTGCCGCCGGGGCTGCCGAGGCAGGCGCACCGGCGCTGCCTGCCCCGGCCCTGGCCGGGTCGTCGGCGGGGGCGCCGGCGGCGCTCGCCGGACCCGGCGGCGTGCCGATGCTGACCGATGAAAGCATGGTCAACGTCGCGCAAATCGAAGGCCAGATCCGCGCTTCCTCGATCCGCCGCATCGCCGAGATGGCGGAACGCCACCCGGACGAGACGCTGTCCATCGTCCGCGGCTGGATGGCGCAGGAGGCGAGCTAGATGGTGAAGGCCGAGGATTGGCGGAATATCTCCGGGGCGCAGAAAGCCGCGATGCTGATGCTGGCGCTGGGGGAGGAACAGACCGCGCGGCTCTTCGCGATGATGCACGAGGATGAGATCAAGGACATCTCGGCCGCCATGGCCGGCCTGGGTCCGGTCCGCGCCGAGCTGGTCGAGCGGCTGTGCGGGGATTTCTCCGACAGCATGGGCCACGCCGGCAACCTGGTCGGCAGCTTCGAAT
>JAKBCO010000067.1 GCA_021807785.1 Pseudomonadota bacterium | reverse complement strand
TCGCCAAGGAGCAGCGTGAAGCCGGCGTGTCGATCGCCGACGCGGCGGTGCTCGGGGCCCGGATGCGGTTCCGTGCGGTGATGATGACCTCCATCGCCTTCGTTGCGGGGCTGATTCCGTTGGTCACTGCGCAGGGGGCTGCGATGCTCAGCCGGCGCGATGTCGGCACGGCGGTGTTCGCCGGCATGATCGCCGCCAGTTCTGTCGGCATCTTCCTGATCCCGATGCTCTACGTGACGTTCCAGACATGGCGGGAGTGGGTGAAGCGGCGGCTCGGGCGCACCGGCCATCCATCGTGACCGGCGATCCCACCCGGCAGGCTGCCTTGGCCCTGCTGGGGGCGGTGTTCGATCGGCGTCAGCCGCTCGAGGATGCGCTCGATTCCCTGCCGGCCCTCGACCCGCGCGACCGCGCCGCGGCGCACCGGCTCGCCGCCACGGTGCTGCGGCGAGCCGGCACGCTGGGTGCGGCGCTGGACCCGTTCCTGCGCAAGGCACCGCCCGATCCGGTGCGGCGAATCCTGTTGCTTGGCGCGGCGGGCCTGCTGCTGTTGGACACCCCCCCTCACGCCGCCGTCGCCACTTCCGTCACCCTGGCAAGATCGTCCGGCTTCGCGCCCTTCGCCGGTCTGGTGAACGCGGTGCTGCGCCGCCTTTCCGCGGCCGGCCCGACGGTGCTCGACGGATTGGACGGGCCCCGCCTTGATACGCCGCCCTGGCTTTGGTCCTCCTGGGGCGCGGCGGCCCGTGCCATCGCGATCGCGCATCAGACGCCGGCGCCGCTCGATCTGACCTTGCGCGCGGGCACCCCGCCGCCCGAGGCCGGAATCATGCTACCCACGGGCTCCGTGCGTTTCCCGCCCGGTACCCGCCCGGCGGAAATCCCCGTCTTCGCCGCCGGCACGGCTTGGGTGCAGGACGCCGCCGCCGCGCTGCCGGCGCACCTGCTTGCGGTCGGCCCAGGGGAAAGGGTGGCCGACCTTTGCGCCGCCCCCGGCGGCAAGACCGCCCAGCTGGCCGCCGCCGGGGCGCGGGTTACCGCGGTCGAACGCGATCCAGCGCGGATCGGGCGCCTGCGGGAGACGCTTGCCCGTACCGGCCTCGCCGCCGAGACGGTACTGGCGGACGCCACCGAATGGCGCCCCGGCGAGCGCTTCGACGCGATCCTGTTGGATGCTCCGTGCAGCGCCACCGGCACCATCCGCCGTCATCCGGACATCGCCTGGCTCAAGCGTCCGCGCGACATCGTGGCGTTGACGGCGGCGCAGGACCGGCTGCTCGACGCGGCGGCGATGCTGCTCGCCCCGGGCGGGCGGATGATCTACGCGGTCTGCTCGCTGCAACCGGAGGAAGGCGAAGCCCGGATCGCCGCCGCGACCGCGCGCACCGGGTTGCGTCGCGATCCGCTTTCAGCCGAGGAACTGGCGGCGCTGCCGCAGGCCCGCACCCGGGAGGGCGACCTGCGCACCACCCCGGCACTCTGGCCGGAGTGGGGAGGTATGGACGGGTTTTTCGCCGCGCGGCTGCGACGCGACGGGCAGTGATCACACCCAGCGCAGATTCGGCGTTATCCCCAGCAGATACTGCCCCACGGTCTCGAAATGCGCCGCCCTGCCTTGCACCTGCTGCGAGACCGCGTTCATGTCACGAAACCGGTGCTCGAAGGGCTGGGCGTCGAAGATCGCGGTGGCGCCCGCTTCGTGCCACAGCGCCGTGACCACCGATCGTGCCTCGATGATCGCGTAGGTGGCAGCCTGGCGGATGTCGATCTTGCGGGCGAGCCCGAGGCGGCCGGTGCGCGCGGCCTCGTCCCAGCCCTCCTCCAACACCTCGATCAGCCGCGAGCGCGCCGCCCGCAGCCGCGCGTCCGACAGGCCGATCAATCCCTGGATCACCGGATTGTCCCGCATCGACGTGTTGGTGAGCGCCGGCGTCTTCATGCCGGCGAGGGCGATGAAAGCGTCCAGAACGGCGCGGCCGACACCGAGCCCCACCGCGCCGAATCCGGCGGCGTAGATGTTGGACGTCGTGAACCGATAGAGCAGGCCGGGCTCCCGCCGTTCCTCGTCACGGTCGCGGGTGACCGAATACTCGTCCGGCACGAACAGGTCGGTCACCGCGTAAGTGTCCGAACCGGTGCCGCGCAGGCCCATCACCTCCCAATCATCGGTGATGGTCGCAATCTCGCGGCGGAATAGCATCGAGCGCTCGAAGCTGGCGCCGTCCGGATGGCGGATCGGCGTGCCGTCGGCCTCGAAGGTGGGGCAATGCATCCCCAGCCAGGTGGAATGGCGGGAGCCGGAGGCGAAATGCGAGATCCCGGTGACCCGCCACCCGCCCGGGGCTTTCACCGCCCGGGTCTTGCCCTGGCCCCAGGCCAGCACGTCGTGCGGTTGGCCGAATATCTCGGCGGCGATATCCGCGCCGAGATAGGCCGCGGTCATCGAGCAGCCCGACCCTTGGTTCATGCACCAGGCCGCCGAGGCATCGCCCATGGCGATCGCTTCCACCGCCTGAACGTAGAGCGACGGCTGCATTTCCTCGCCACCCAGAGCGCACGGCAGAAGCAGGCGGAACAGGCCAGCCTGATGCATCGCGGTCACCACGTCAGCCGGCAGCTCCCGCGCGGCGTCGATGCGCGGTCCGGCGGCATCCAGCAGGGGGATGAGCGCACGGGCGCGCTGCACGCGCGGATCCGGAAGCGTGGCCTCGGGGGCAGGGGTGGCTTGGGAGATCGGCTGGTCCATCGGACGGGTTCCTCGAGCGTCTTTGATCGGAAGGCTAATCCGCCATGGCCGGCGCGGGAAGCCGCCATCGCGACCGGATGCGGGCGACAGGGCAGGGGAGCATAGGATGCGCGGGGAGAAGCGAGGGCCGCACCCGGATCGCCCCCTTGAATCGCCTTCGCCGCGCGCTAATTCCTGTCCCGTCCGGGATGCCCGATCGGGGTTCCGGCTGCTCCCTCGATGAACCGGCCCGTATGGGCGGTCCGCACGTCAACCTTGCTCCTTCAGGAGGTTTCCAATGACCGGCTTCGATTTCGCCCCCCTGTTCCGTACCGCTATCGGCTTCGATCGCCTGGCCCGGTTGGCCGAAGGCGTCGCCGCCACCGAGGCGCCGACCTACCCCCCCTACAACATCGAGAAGCTCGGCGAGGACAGCTACCGCATCACCATGGCGGTGGCCGGCTTCCGCCCCGAGGACATCGAGCTCGTGGTCAAGGACAACACGCTGGTGGTGTCCGGCCGCGTGACCGCCGAGCCGAGCCAGGCCGAGACCCTCTATCGCGGCATCGCCGGCCGCGCCTTCGAGCGTCGTTTCGCGCTGGCCGACCATATCGTGGTCGAGGGCGCGGAGCTGCAGAATGGCCTGCTGCATGTCGGCCTCAAGCGCGTGGTGCCGGAAGCGCTGAAGCCGCGCCGGATCCCGATCGCCGCGGCGGGCGCGCGCATCGCCAATGACGCCAGCGCGGAGGCGCGCGCGGCGTAATCCCTGCCGATCCGAACAGGCCGCGGCGGCGCCAGACTGGCACCGCCGCGGTTTGCGCGTATCCTCCCCTGGTTCCGGGAGGATCCGCCATGACCGTCTCCGCCAGCTTCGCCGCGCCGCGCCTGATGCAGATCGCCGGCGGCGCGGTTCGCCAGACCGCCGAGATCCTGGCCAAATTCGGCCTCTCGCGCCCGCTGGTGGTCTCCGATCCGGTGATGGTCTCGACCGGTCTCGTCAACCGGGTGCTGGACCCGCTGACTGCGGCCGGCATGGCGCCGGCCCTGTTCGCCGATACCGTCTCCGATCCGACCGATACGGTGGTGGAAGCCGGGGTAGCGGCGATGCGGCGCGGGCAATTCGATTGTCTGGTGGGCTTCGGTGGCGGCTCGCCGATCGACACCGCCAAGGCGATGGCGATCCTGGCCGCCGCCGAACCGACGGCCAAGATGCGCGACTTCAAGGCCCCGGCCCAGGCCGACCGCGGCGCGGTGCCGGTGATCGCCATCCCCACCACTGCCGGCACCGGCAGCGAATGCACCCGCTTCACCGTCATCACCGACAGCGAACGCGACGAGAAGATGCTGATCGCCGGGCTCGGCGCGCTGCCGCTGGCAGCGATCGTCGATTACGAGCTCACCTTCACCGTGCCGCCGCGCACCACCGCCGATACCGGCATCGACAGCCTGACCCATGCGCTCGAAGCCTATGTCTCGAAGCGCGCCAATCCGTTTTCCGACGCGCTCGCGGTCTCGGCGATGGGGTTGATCGGGCGCTGGCTGCGCATCGCCTGCGCCGAACCGCGCAACGAAGCGGCGCGTGAGGGCATGATGCTGGGCGCGACCCAGGCCGGGCTCGCTTTCTCCAACGCCTCGGTGGCGCTGGTGCATGGGATGTCGCGGCCGATCGGGGCGCATTTCCATGTCCCGCACGGCCTTTCCAACGCCATGCTGCTGCCCGCCGTCACCGCCTATTCGCGCTCCGGCGCGCCGGAGCGCTATGCCGAGGCGGCGCGACGGATCGGCTTCGCTGCCGCCGCCGACGGCGACGACGCAGCCGGGATCAAGCTGCTGACCGGGCTCGCCGGCTGGAACCGCGATCTCGCGGTACCCTCGCCGGCAGCCTTCGGGATCGACCCCGCCGCGTGGGAAGCGAAGCTCGCGCTGATGGCCGAGCAGGCCTTGGCCTCCGGCAGCCCCGCCAATAACCCGCGCGTGCCGGACGCGGGCGAGATTGTGGCGCTCTATCGCGCGGTCTGGAGCGGCGCGCCGGTCAATTTCTGACCCGAAGCCCATCGGAGGATCGCCATGAAATTCGCCCTCACCCTGCGCGGGCAGTTCCGCCAGGATGAAGACATCGTCGCCGGCCATCAGCACGACCTCGCCCTGGTCCGCCGCGCCGAGGCGCTGGGGTTCGACGCCGTCGCCCGGGCCCAGCACTACAGCGCGCATCCCTGGCAGATGCTGCAACAAATTCCGTTCCTGGCGCAGGTCGCCGCCATCGCGCCGCGGCTGCGCCTCATCACCGGCGTGACCCTGCTGCCGCTGGTCAAGCCCCTCGACCTCGCCGAGCAACTGGCCAGCCTGGATGTGATGAGCCAGGGCAAGCTGATCTTCGGCGCCGGCATCGGCTACCGGGAGGTGGAGTTCCAGGCCTTCGGCAC
Source organism: Pseudomonadota bacterium (assembly GCA_021807785.1). Taxonomy (GTDB): domain Bacteria; phylum Pseudomonadota; class Alphaproteobacteria; order Acetobacterales; family Acetobacteraceae; genus JAJZVS01. The sequence continues at coordinate 9,659 of JAKBCO010000067.1, read as the reverse complement.
CACGATCAAGGAGGCGGCGCCCCGGTTCGAGGAGAATCTGGAGGCGATCCGGGCTCTCTGGACCGGCGGGCCCGTCAGCCGCCAGGGGACCCATTTCACCCTTGCCGAGGCGCGCTGTTCGGTGCTGCCGGTGCAACGGCCGGTGCCGGTGTGGATCGGCGCCAACGCCGATCGTGGCGTCCGTCGCGCCGCCCGGCTGGCGGATGCGTGGTATGTCAACCCGCACAACACCCTGGAAACGCTGGACCGGCAGATGGCGTTGTACCGGCGCGAGCTCGACGCCCTGGGCAAGCCGTTTCCGGCTGAATTGCCGATGGCGCGCGAAGTGTTCCTCGCCCCCTCGCGCGCCGAGGCGCTGGCCCGGGTGCGTCCCGCGCTCGAGGCCAAATACCGCTCCTATCGCGCCTGGGGCCAGGATCAGGCGATGCCGGGAGCAGATCATTTCGACCGGGACTTCGAATCCCTCGCCGCCGACCGCTTCCTGCTGGGCACGGCGACCGAGGTGACCGCCCAGCTGCTGGCGCTGCGCAAGCGGTTCGGGGTGAACTACTTCTGCGTCGGCGTCCATCTTCCCGGCCTGCCGGCGGAGGTGGCAATGGAACAGATGGAACAGCTGGCGGCCGAGGTGTTCCCGGCACTCGCCACCGCCTGACCCCTCCCGCCGCCGCCCGCGCCGTGGCAGACTGCGCTCCCACCATGGGCGGGAGAGGGCGATGCTGGCCGGCGAAGCGGTGGTTGCCATCTGGAACGGCATCGCGCCCGAGCTGCGCGAGCGCTTCTACGACTGGCACCTCAACGAGCACATGCCGGAACGGGTCGGCATTCCGGGGTTCCGTCGGGGCCGGCGCGCCATCGCCCAGGATGGGACCACCGCGCCCGAGTTCTTCACCCTCTACGAAGCCGATTCGATGCAGGTGCTGACCGGGTCCGACTACGCCGCCCGCCTCAACGATCCGACCCCGGGCACGCGGGAGGTGACCGCCGGCTTCCAGGCCACCACCCGGGCGATGGCGCAGGTGGTGGAAAGCCGCGGGCCGGGGTTGGGCGGCGTCCTGGCCACGCTGCGTTTCGAGGCCGAGGAGTGGCTGGGCACCGAGCTATCCGCCGTCACCCGCGCGCTCGCGGCCCTGCCGCGGGTCGCGGGGGCGCATCTTTGCCGCACCGATCTGCCGGCCTCGGGGGTGCGCAGCGCCGAGAGCCGCGACCGCACCGACATCACCGCCCCGCCCGGCTGGTGCCTGATCCTGGAGGCGACCGACGTCGCGGCGCTGGAACTGCCGGAACTGGCAGCGATGCTGGGCCGCACCGGAGTGCGAGCCGCGCCGGTGAGCGGGATCTACCGGCTGGAATATGTCCGCCACAAGACCGGCTTCGCGCCGTAACCCAGGCTACAGCCGCACCAGCCGGGAATCCTGCGCCACCGAAGCCGGACCGCTCTGCTCGGGAAGGCCGGCGCGGCGCAGCCCTTCGGCAAAATGCGCCCGATCCTGTTCGCGGCGCATCGGCGTGGTCTCGAGAAACCGTGCCACCGAGAAATCCGGTTCGATCGAAAGCAGCCGCTTGCGCACCACCGCCGCCTCCTGCGTCCGGCCCAGATACCCGAGTGCCGCCAGATACGGCTTGTAGGCGGCCGAGAACCCCGGATTCATGCCCACGACCGAACGCCCGATGGCGGCGGCGGATTCGTAGTCGGTCTTCATCAGGTGAATCAGCACGAAGAAAGCATCGAAGAAGAACGCGAACGGGTCGAACGGCGACAATTTTTTGTAGCGCAGGTTGCGCCGCTCCGCCTCCGCGACATTGCCGAAATAAGCGTGGGTCACCGCCGACAATGCCCAGGCCATCGCCAGATTCGGGTTGAGCGACAGCGCGCGCTCGTGCAGCATCAACGCCTCGTCGAGCCGCCGATGCAGGAAGGCGCGCACATGCCCGCAGATGGTGAGGCCGCGCGCGTCGAACGGGTCGAGCAGGATGGCACGATCGGCCAGCCGCTCGGCCTCGGCCAGCGCGGTCGCGGCATCATCGGCCCAGTGCTGACCCAACATGAAGGTCTGCCAATAGGCGAACCAGGCATGAGCCGAGGCATAGTCGGGGTCGCGCTCGATCGCCTCGCGCAGCAGCGCGCCCGCCTGCACCAGCGCCTCGCGCTCCAGCCGGTTGATCAGCACCAGCGCGCGCAGCACCAGGTGATAGGCGCTGGTCGCGGCGTGCGGACGGGCGGCGACCCGGCGCGCCTCGATCAGCAGGATCTCGGGATCGGTCTGCGCCACCACCTCGGCGGCGATCTCGTCCTGCAGATTGAGCAGGTCGTTCGACTGGCGGTCGAAGCGGCGCGCCCAGACCACTTGGTTGGCCTGGCGCAGATCGAGCAGCCGCACCGTCACCCTGAGCCGGTTGCGCACGATCTGGATCGAGCCGTGCAGCAGATAATCCAGCCCGAACAGCCGGCGGATGGTCACCTCGTCGCGGTTCTCGTCGGCGAAGCGGGCGAGCGAGGAGGAGGAGGCGACGAACATCCAGCGGAAGCGCGAGAGCGCGGCAGTGATCTCCTCGGCGAATCCGGGGCCGAGATGGGCGTAGTCCTCGCCCCCGCCGATCAGCGTGAACGGCAGCACGCCGATATGGGCTCCGCCCCGGGCCACGCCCTGCGGCGCTTCGGCGAGCAGCGGCGGCTCCTCCATCTCCTCGGGCGAGGGCACCGGCGCCGGCGGGCGGCGTGGCAGGCGCGAGCCGGAGGGGCCGCGGATCTCGGTCAGCAGCTTCTGCGTCTCGGCCGAGGGCGCCGCATCCAGCAGGTCCGCCAGCACCGCTCGGCAGCGGTCATAGGCCTGGATCGCCATGCCGCGCTCGCCCCGGGCGGCATGGGATTTCATCAAAGCCCGCCACGCCCCCTCATGGGCGCGGTCGATGCGCAGCAATTGCTGGGCGGCGGGAATCGTCACATCCGGGTCGGAGAGGCCGCGCAGCAGCGCTTCGGCGAGGTTGCGGGCGTGGTCCCGGATGCGCTCGCGCTCCACCGCCAGCCAGGAATCGAAGCTGGGGTCGAGGCCGCTCAGGTCCTCGAGCAGGTCCCCATCCAGCAATGACAGGGCCGCCGGGGCATCGACGCTGGCGCGCATCACCTGATCGACATCCACCCAGGCCGCGCCGGGGCGCAGGGTCAGATGATCGCGGGTCGCGGTCAGGATATCCGTGCCCGCCGGGGACAGGGATTCCAGCAGCCGGTGGATCTCCTGACGCAGCGACGCGCGGGCCTGCTCCTCCGGCCGCCGGCTCCACAGCAGCTCGGCAAGCCGCCCACGCAGCGCCGGGCGCGGCGCCGACAGCGCGACGATCGCCAGCAGCGCGCGGGTCTTGCGTCCGACCGGCAGCACCGGCTCGGCGCTGAGCGTCCAGGCTTCCATCTGCCCGATCAGGCGCAACCGCAGCACGGCGCCCGGGGGCATGTCGGCGGGGACGGTTTCAGCGAGCGGTTCGGGCGCGAGCATCACACTATTGTGAGCGTTCTGGTTGTATTGGCAAGACCCGACACACGCATAGAGGGTAATCGAGCGTTCAAATCTCGGCTTCCGTGAAAATCGGCCGCACATCCCCCGCCCATGGACCATGGTAGCGGGCGAGCCAGTGCTCCGCTTGGCTGGGGCCGCCGGCCAGGATTTCGGCCAGCGGGTCCAGACAGGCCGATTCGTCGGCCCCGGTGGCGGGGTCGCGCCGGGCACGGGCGCGGAGTCCGTCACGGGCGATATCGACCAACGCCCGCCCGAGATCGCGCAACCGCCCACGACGGAACGGCGCCTCAAGCCCCTGCGAGGGCACCGCGGCGCGCAACGCCGTCGCCTCCTGCCAGCGGATATCGGCCAATTCGGCGGCGGCGGCGGCCAGCGCGGCCGGGTCATAGAGCAGGCCGACCCAGAACGCGGACTGCGCCAGCATCATCGCCGGGCTGCCGGCATCGGCCCCGCGCATTTCCAGAAACCGCTTGAGGCGGACATCGGTGAACACGGTGGTCAGATGATCGGCGAAATCGCCCAGGGTGGCGACATGACCAGCCAAGGCAGGGATCCGCCCGGCCATGAAATCCCGGAACCGTGCCCCGGCAACATCGATATAGCGCCCGTCGCGGTACACGAAATACATCGGTACCTCGTCGATCATCCATACCGCGTAGCGTGCGAACCCGAAATCCGGGTCAAGCATGACGGCGGGAATTCCAGCCCGCGCATTGTCGGTATCGGTCCAGACCTGGGCCCGGTAGGAGAGAAACCCGTTGGGCCGTCCCTCGGTGAACGGGGAATTGGCGAACAGCGCGGTGGCCAGCGGCTGGGCCAGCAGTCCGACCCGCAGCTTGGCGCGCATGTCGGCCTCGGAGGCGAAATCCAGATTGACCTGTACGGTGCAGGTGCGGGTCATCATGTCGAGGCCGAGGCTGCCCACCAAGGGCATGTAGCGCCGCATGATGGCGTAGCGGCCCTTTGGCATCCACGGCATCGCCGCGCGGGTGGCCAGCGGGTGGAAGCCCAGCGGCGCGAAGCCGATGCCGAGCGGGCCGGCGGCATCCCGAACGGCGGCGAAATGCGCCGCCATCTCGGCCCTGGTCTGATGCAGCGTCTCCAGGGGAGCGCCCGAGAGTTCGAACTGCCCGGCCGGTTCGAGCGAGATCGCCGCCCCGTCCTGCTTGATCCCGATCGGGTTGTCCCCGTCGCGGATCGGCGCGCCGCCCTGCGCCAGCAACGCTTCGAGCAGCGGGCGGATGCCGGCCCGGGTACCCGGTTCAGGCAAATAGGGCGGGGTGGCGAGGTCGGTGCGGCGGAAGCCGAATTTCTCATGCTCGGTGCCGATGCGCCACTCCGACGCCGGCTTGGCGCCGGCTTCGAGATAGGCAGCGAGCTGGTCCACCGAGGCGATCGGCGTCGTGTCGGCGTCTCCGGGGTTGGACATATCGCTCCGGTCGGGTTGGTGGCTCCACGCGGGCAGATCCGCGGGGCGGTTGGGGCCGAGTATTCAGTCCCGCCGGGCTGCCTGCAACAGCGCGAGCCCGGCCACGACAGCGGTCTCGGCGCGGAGGATGGTCCGGCCCAGCCCGATCGGCGTTACAAGGGGATGGGCGCGCAGAACGTCAAGCTCCTCCGGCGCGAAGCCGCCTTCGGGCCCGACCAGCAAAGCGGCGGGACCGGAGAAACCCTGCGGTGGCGGGGCGGCTGCGCGCTCCAGCGCGGCGAACAGCGGCGGACCGGACCAGCCCGCGAGCAAGGCGGCAAGCGGCTGCGCGGGATGGATCGCGGGCGGCCCCAGGCGTTCGCATTGTTCCGCCGCTTCGATGGTGATCGCCTCGGCCCGTGGCCGAGTGAGCGTGCGGACATTGCTCCGCGCGGTCAGCACCGGCACGAGATCGGTGGCGCCGAGTTCGGTGGCTTGGCGGATCACCAGATCGGTAGCGTCGCGCTTGAGGGGGGCGAACAGCAGCCATAAGGGCAGCTCCGGTCGCGGGGCGAGCAGGCGGCATTCCACCTCCAGCCCAGCCCCGCCGGGCAGCAGCCTGGCCGCGAACTCTCCATCCGTGGGGTTGAACGGATGCACGACATCCCCCGGGCGGCGGCGCATCACCGTGCCCAAATAGTGCCTTTGCGGCGCCGTCAGCGGAACGGTGCCGCCGACAGCGAGCGGGACGGGGAGAAAAAGGCGGATTGACCCGGTCATGGCGGGGCGCAGATTAGCCGCATGAGTGCGCATACCGATATCCGCTCCGAGGGCTGGATTTCCCGGCTGCCATCGCCCTGGCGTCCTTACGCGCTGCTGGCGCGGCTCGACCGGCCGATCGGTGTCTGGCTGCTGTTCCTGCCCGGAGCTTGGGGGATCCTGCTGGCCGGCCCCGGCTGGCGGCGAGGCCTCTGGCTGCTGGCGCTGTTCGCGTTGGGCAGCGTGGTGATGCGCGGCGCCGGCTGCGTGGTGAACGATCTCTGGGATCGCGACATCGACCGCAAAGTGGCGCGTACGGCCGGCCGGCCGCTGGCCTCCGGTGCCTTGCGGGCTCGCCATGCGCTGGTGTTTCTCGGCCTGCTGCTGGCGGTGGGGCTGGTGATCCTGCTGCAATTGCCGCCGCTCGCCCGCGCTCTGGGGGCCGCCTCGCTGCTGCTGGTCGCGCTCTACCCGGCGGCCAAGCGGATCACTTGGTGGCCGCAGCTGATGATGGGCTTCACCTTCGGCTTCGGCGCGCCGCTGGGCTACGCCGCCGCCGCCGACCGCATCGATGCCGCCTGGGCGGCGCTCTACGCGGCGACGATCCTGTGGGACCTGGGCTTCGACACCATCTACGCGCATCAGGACCGCGAGGACGATGCGCTGGCGGGGGTGAAATCCACCGCCCGCCTGTTCGGCGAGCACACCCGCCCGTTCCTGACCGCCTGCTACACCGGCACGGTGATGCTGCTGGTGCTGGCCGGATGGCTGGCCCGGCTGTCGATGGGGTTCTACCTTATGCTGGCAGTGCCGGCAGCGCTGCTGGCCTGGCAGGTGGCTTCCCTCGATATCCACGATCCGGCCGGCTGCCTGCGGCTGTTCCGTCTCAACCGCGAGGTCGGCTTGGCAGTGGCACTGGCGCTGCTGGCGGGGTGGGCATGATCGGCACCGACCCCGATTCCGGCTCACGAACGCCGCGGCTGTTGCTGGGGCTGGGACTGTTGGTGCTGCTCTGGTTGGTGCTGCGGTTGTTCGGCGCGGTGCTGGCGCCCTTCGTCGCCGCCGGGGTGATCGCCTACGCCCTGGATCCGCCGGCGAGCGCGCTGGTGCGGCTCGGCCTGCCGCGCGGGTTGGCGGCGGCGGCGATGGTGCTGGCGGTGATTGCCGGGGTCCTGCTGTTCGTACTGTTGCTCTACCCGCTGATCCTGTCGCAGGTCGGGCTGCTGCTGGGCCGGGTTCCTCAATACGCACAGGAATTACAGAGCTGGGCCAACCACATGGTGACCGAGCTTCAGGCGCGCCTGGGGCCGGAGCTGGTGAACCGCAAGCTGCGCGATCTGGTCGCAAGCCAGGCCGGTAACATGCTGGGATTCCTGGCTTCCACGGTCGCAGGTCTGATTACCGGCGGGTTCGCGCTGTTCAATGTGCTCACCCTGATCGTGGTGACCCCGATCGCGGCATTCTATTTGCTCCGCGACTGGCCGCGCATCGTCGGCATGATCGACGGCTGGTTGCCGCTGCGCGACCGCGAGACGCTACGGGCGCAGGCGCGAGAAGTGGATCGCATCCTCTCGGCCTGGGTGCGGGGGCAGGCCCTGTGCTGCGCCTTCCTGGGCCTCTACTACGCCGCCGCGCTGTCCCTGGCCGGGTTGGAACTGGGGCTGATCGTCGGGCTGTCCGCGGGGCTGCTGTCGTTCATTCCGTATGTCGGCTCCATCACCGGCGGGGTAGCGGCGATCCTGCTGGCACTCGGCCAGTTCCATGGCTGGGCTGGGGTGCTGCGGATACTGGCGGTGCTGGCGGTGGGGCAGGTGCTCGAGAACTACCTGGTCTATCCGCGCTTCCTGGGCGATCGGGTGGAACTGCCGGCGCTGTGGGTGATGTTCGCCCTGCTGGCCGGCGGGGCGGCATTTGGGTTCGTGGGGGTCATGCTGGCGGTGCCGGTGGCGGCGACGATCGGCGTGCTGGCGCGGTTCTGGCTGCGGCGGTATCTGGCGAGCAAGCTGTATCGGGACACGGCCGGGGAGGGGATCGCGACCCTACCGCCCCATCCGCCGGAGGATCGCCCGCAGCTGTAGCTGATCCCCCTTATAGTTCCCGGTCAGCGCATACATCACCAGATTGATCCCGAACCGGTCCGCCAACTCCCGCTGCCCATCCCCTCCTGGCACCGTCGCGTAGGCGCTGCGCCCATCGGCATCGATCGCCCAGGCCCCAGCCCAGTCCGCCCGCCCGATCACCAGCGGCGAGACATCATCGCCCGCCCGCGCATCGCGCCGGGTCACCCATACCCCGCCACCGGTGTAGCGCCCCGGGTAGCGGCGGAGCAGATAGAAGCTGCGCGCGAGTACATGATGGATGTCGATGCGTTCCAGCGGCGGCACCGGCACGCCGCGCAGCACGCGCCGCAGTGCCGCCGGATCGCCCGCCCCCGCGCTGGCCGCCCCGCTATCCAGCACCACGATCCCGCCGCGCGCCATGTATCGCCGCAGCGCCGCCGCGGCGACCGGAGAGAGCGCCGGGGCATCCGGCAGCACCGGCCAGTAGAGCAGGGGGTAGAGGCTGAGATCGCTGATCCCCGGCACCACCGGGTCGGGCGGACCGAGCGTGGCCGCCGTCCGCTGCCCCACCAGCACCGACAACCCCACCAGACCTCGGCGCGACTCCCGGTCGATCCGCGCATCGCCGGTCACCACGAAGCCCAGCCGGGCCCGCAATGCTGCCGGTGGCACCGCTGCCCGGGCCGTGCCCGCCGTCATCGCCAACAGCGCGCATGCCACCGCCGGGCCCAGCAGGCCACGGACTCGCAATGCGATCAGCAGATCGAACATCAACAGTGCTGCCCCCGCCGCCACCAACCAGCCCCCCAGCGCCAGTCCGGGCGCGAGGCTGCCGAAGCCGCGGCCGCCGGTCAGCGCCTGCGGCAGCGCAACTCCCAACGCCAGCGCCCGCGCCCGGCGAGCCCCGGCAGGGCCATACACCCCTGCCGGTGCGGTCGGTCCAACCCGCGCTCGCTCCAGCGCCGCTGCCGTCAACGGACGCGCCGCCGGTCCCGGGCGCACCAGCCGCCCGGTCGCGTCCAGCACCCGGAACGGTGCCAACCGCCCCGCCACGGGCGCCTCTCCCCCCGGCGGCAACCTTGCGAGCCGCCGCAGCATCGCCACGAACACTCCGGACAGCGGCAGATCGGACCATTGCGTATTGGCGGTAACATGCACCAGCACCAGGAAGCCGCGCCCCAGCGCCCGCGCTGTCACCAGCGGCGTACCGTCGGTCAGCCGCGCCCAGGTCAACGCGCCCGACGCGCTTGATGGCCGCGCGAGTACCTGCCGACGCACCGTGACATCCGCCGGCACCGCCAGCCCAGCGAAGGGCGAAGCCGCGGGGAAGGGGGCCAGATGCCGCGGCCGGGTCCAGGACATCGCTCCGCCCAGTGCGCGCGCCCCTGGCAACAGCCGTTCCGGCAGCAGCGGATCGGCCGCCTCCGTCGCCAGCGCCGGGCCGGCGAAGCGCAACAGCACGCCGCCGCGCCGCACCCAGGCGCGCAGCGCCGCGACCTCCGGTGCCGGCGGGAGCGCATCGGCCAGCACGATCATGTTCGGATGCGCGCGCAGCAACCGGGTCAGCGACGCCTCCCGCAGCGCCGCAAACGGCATCAGTGCCCGCCGCACGTAAAACAGCGCCCCCAGCAACGGGCGGTCGGAGGCGGCCGGATTGTCGGTCGCCAACCCGACCTCGGGCCGCGCATCTCGCCCATCCAGCGGCACCACCGCCCCAGCCGAGGCAACCCCGGCGATCGCGAGGCTGCGCACCCGGTTGCGCAGGCCCGGCGGCAGCGCCAGCAAGCCCTGCCCGGTGGCGGCGCCTGGCGGCATCCGCAGCCGCTTCGCCGCCAGCACCGCGCCCGCCGCATCGCGGGCCAGGATCGTCACCCGCAGCGGGGCGGCATCCTCCGCGCGCGCCAGCCGCACCAGCAGGCCCTC
>JAKBCO010000298.1 GCA_021807785.1 Pseudomonadota bacterium | reverse complement strand
CGCTGTTGGCGGAGATGGGCGACGCGGTGGCTGCATATCACGCCCAGTGCCCGATCGTACGCGGCGGCGATCCGGCGGCGGCGATGGCGGCGATCGTTGCCGGCAATGCGCTCGCGGCGCGGGAGGCCGGGTTGGATGCGGCTTCGGTGGCGGGGTGGGAGCGTGGGGTTTCGGACGCCCTGGCCCCGCTCGCGCCGTGGCTGGCGGCGCGGGCGCGCGGCGGCTTCGTGCGCCGGGCGCATGGGGATCTGCATCTCGGCAATCTCTGCCGGTGGCGCGGGCGGGTGGCGGCGTTCGATGCGCTGGAGTTCGACGAGGCCCTGGCGACGATCGACCTCGGCTACGATCTCGGGTTCCTGCTGATGGATCTCGACCGGCGGGCGGGACGGGCGGCGGCCAACGCGGTGATGAACCGCTACATCGCGCGCACTGGCGATGTTGGGCTGCTGACCGGGCTGGCACCGTTCCTGTCGCTGCGGGCGATGATCCGGGCGCATGTGGCGGCGCGGTCGGCGGACCCGGCGGCAGCCTGGTATCTGGCCGCGGCTGCGGACTACCTGACACCGGCGCCGGTGGCGCTGGTCGCGGTGGGCGGGGTGCCGGGCAGCGGGAAATCCACCCTGGCGCGGGTGCTGGCGCCGAGCCTCGGCCGCGCGCCCGGGGCGGTGGTGCTGCGTAGCGACGAGATCCGCAAGCGCCAGGCCGGGGTGGCGCCGGAGGTGAAGCTGCCCCGCGAAGCCTACTCCAAGGCGGCGAGCCGGGCGGTCTTCCGGACCATGGCGCGGGATGCGCGCCGGGCGCTGGCGGCGGGCCAGGCGGTGCTGGCGGATGCAACTTTTCTGGGGGCGGCCGAACGCCGGGCGATCCGTCGGGCGGCCGGCGCGCGGGCGTTTGCCGGGCTGTGGCTGGAGGTGCCGCTCACGGTGGCGGCGGCGCGGATCGCGGCGCGGCGGGGCGATGCCTCGGATGCCACGGTCGCGGTGCTGCGGGCGGCGGCGGCGCCCGGTCGCCGACCACCGCGCGGCTGGGCCCGGCTTGCGGCCGGGGAGCGGGTGGGGGAAGCGGCGGCGGCGGCGCTGCGCGCGGCGGGGATCGCTGGTGTGGCGCCGTAGCCCCGGGCCTATCGGAACAGGGCGTCGATGGTCTCCGGTTGCACCGCCTCGATCCGCTCCGGCGACCAGCGGGGCGCGCGGTCCTTGTCCACCACCATCGCCCGCACGCCCTCCACGAAATCCGGATGCGCCATGACGGTGCGGGTCAGGGCGAATTCGGCATCCAGCCCGGCGCGCAGGCCGCGCCCGGCGCCCTCGGCGAGCAGCCGATGGGTCCAGAACAAGGCGGAGGGCGAGACCCGGCGCAGGGAGCTCAGGGTCTCGGCGGCCCAGCCGGTGCCGGCCGCGCCCAGGCGCTCGATCACCGCGGGGATGCTGCCGGCCGAGAAAGACTGGTCGATCGCTGCCCGCGGCAGCGCCGAGGGTGGCGGGGTCACGCTGGCCGGGCCGAGCGCGCCGATGCCGTCGGCGGCCAGGGCTTCGGCCAGCGCCGGCAAATCCGTGCGCGGGACGAAATGGGTGGCGAGGCCGCAATGGACCGCCTCCGCCCCGGTGACGTTGGCGCCGGTGAGGCCGAGATACATCCCGAGCGCGCCGGGCAGGCGGGGCAGGAAGTAGCTCGCGCCGATATCGGGGAAGAAGCCAATCGCGGTCTCCGGCATGGCGAAGCGGGCGTGCTCGGTGGCGACGCGATACGGGGCATGGACCGACACGCCGATGCCGCCCCCCATGCAGATGCCGTCGATCAGCGCCACGTACGGCTTCGGAAAGGCGGCGATGACGGCGTTGAGGGCGTATTCCTCGGTGAAGAAGGCATCGATCGGCGCCCGCTGCCCGTCCACCTGGTGCTGGCGCAGGGCGCGGATGTCGCCGCCGGCGCAGAAGGCGCGCGGGCCGGCGCCCTCGATGATGACGAGGTGAACCGTCGGATCGTCGCGCCATTCGGCCAGCGCCGCGGCGATGGCGCGGATCATCGGCAGGTCGAGGGCGTTGAGGGCGGCGGGGCGGTTGAGCAGGATGCGGCCGGCGCGGCGGTCGCGGCGGGCGATGACGCTCGTCTCGTCTGGCATGGCGGTTCCGGGTGCGGTTGCGGGCGCTGTAGCCCGCGGCGGCCCGGGAAGCCAGAAGCGGTTTGCCGCCCCGTCCCGGCATCGCTATGGTCCGCCGCCCTTCGCCTCCCCCTTTACGCCGGAGACCCTTGCGTGCCCGATATTTTCGACGAGGTCGAGGAAGACCTGCGCGCCGAGCGGTTGCGCGGCCTCCTCACCCGCTATTCCGGCGTGCTGCTGGGCGCCGCGCTGCTGGCGGTGGTCGGCGTCGCCGGCTGGCAGGGTTGGCGCTGGTGGCAGGCGCGGCAGGACCAGGCGGCGGCGGCGCGGTATATCGCGGCGATGAACGCCGCCGCGACCACCGGGCCGGTGGGGAAGCTCGCGCATCAGCGGGCGCTGGCGCAGTTCCTGGCGCTGGCGCGCACCGCGCCCGCCGGCTACCGCACTCTGGCGCGGATGCAGGCGGCGGGGTTGGAGGTCAAGGCGGGTCATCTGCCGCAGGCGCTGGCGCTCTGGGACCAGGTGGCGGCGGACCCGGAAGCGGACCCGGCGCTGCGCGGGCTGGCCTCGCTCTACTGGGCCGACCACCAGCTGGACCGGGGTGATCCGGGCATCGTCGCAGCGCGGCTGAAAGCCCTGGCGGTGCCGGGCGGGCCGTGGCGGCTGCTGGCCGAGCAGGATCTGGCGCTGCTCGACCTGCGCCAGGGGCGGACGGCGGCGGCGCGCAAGCGGCTGACCGGGCTGGTGCGCGATGCCAAGGCACCGCCGGCGATGCGCCGGCAGGCGGCGGCGCTGCTGGCGGGGGTGGCGGGATGACCGCGCTCCGACGGATTTCGCGCCGTGCCGTGCTGGCGACACCGCTCGCCCTGTCCGGCTGCGGGCTCTGGCATCACTGGTTCGGGGCGGAGAAGCCGCCGATCCCGGGCGTCCGGGTGCCGGTGCTGACCCCGCGCAACGCGCTGGCGGTGCCGTCGGCCCCGCCGCGGGTGGTGCTGCCGCCGCCGGTCGCCAATGCCGATTGGCCGCAGGCGGGGGGCAATCCCGCCCATGACATGGGGCAGCTGGCCGCCCGCCCGGTACTCACGCAGGTCTGGAGCGCCGATATCGGTGCCGGCGGCGACTATCGCGAGCAGGTGACGGCATCGCCGGTGGTCTGGAACGGCGTCGTCTTCACCATGGATTCGCGGGCCCATGTGCGCGCCCACGACCTCGCCACCGGGGCGGCGCGGTGGCGGGTGGCGACCCGTGGGCGGCACGTGCGCGGCACCAATGTCGGCGGCGGGATCGGGCTTGCCGATGGTATCGTGTACGCTGCCAACGGGCTC